>ONJE01000332.1 GCA_900318045.1 uncultured Eubacteriales bacterium | reverse complement strand
GGACGGCCCCTCCACAGGCTACTACGGCCCCCAGACCGCGAAGGCTATCGCCGCCTTCCAGGAGGATCATGGCCTGCCGGTGACCGGCGAGGCCGACATCGAAACCCAGCGGAAAGTGCTGGAGGGATGATTCAAAAAACAATGGATGCCTCAAAATGATTCGATCATTTTGAGGCATCCGTTTGCTATAATCTCAATTAAAGTGTAAAGATCCTTCGCTTCGCTCAGGATGACACCACGAGGCTTGTCATCCTGAGCGGAGCGAATCGTCAAGGATCTTTTTTTATTTGAGAACAGTATAACACGTCATCAGCCCGTGTACGTCGACCAGTCTATCTCGGTGACGGTGCCGGTCTCATCCACCCACACGTTGATGCAGGAATCGTGGCCCTTGGCGTCGGTGAACAGCGAGGCCGCAGTAGCCCTGTGTTCGTAGGTGACGCCGTTCATCGATTCCACGTAGTCCAGCCCCGCTGCGTTCAGACAGGCCCGGGCGGCGTTGATGTTCATGCCCACGGACACACCGTAAATCTCATAGCCGCCGCCATACACCACGATGTTTTCCACCTGCTGGTTGCCGGCGAGGATCAGGGAATCGTCGTAGTACTGATAGGGCGCTTCGGATTGCACCTGGCGGTAGGAGATCAGGCCGATGTCATTGGCCGCCTCCACCAAATTGTTCAGGTAGTAGCCGGACAGTTCCACGGTCCTGGCGGGTCCGCTTGCGGGCGCGGGGGCCGGAACCTGTACCGGCTCCTCCCCGGCCTCTTCCCCGGGTTTTGCTTCCGGCGCTGGTTCCGCTTCCGGCGCGGGTTCGCTCCCGTCCGCGGGGTCCTCCTGGGTGAACAGTATGCCAGCGTTCAACGCGCTCTGGCTGGCCGGCGCTTCGGTGGGCGCGGGCTCGGCCTCATCGTCCTCTCCGTCCTCATTCGCGGCGGCTTCGCCGACCAGCTCGGAATAGCGGGAGGAGACCCAGCCGGTCTTGTCGCCGACGGAGATCTTGTACCACACCACGCCGCGCTCGTCCACGCTGGATTCACCCAGGTATTCATAGGACCTGCCCGTCTTCAATATGGCGACTGAATCGTAGTCAAGGCCCGGACCCGTGCGCAGCCAGACGTCGCCGGTGGTGCGCACCTCCGCCAGCGCAAGGCCCAGTATAAGCATCAGCGCCGTGGCCACGGCCATAACCCTGACAAAGCGATTTTTCATCGATATGTACCTCCTGAATGGTCTGTAAATATCCATGGCGATCCCCTTTGGGAACCATCCCAAGTATAGCATTCGCCCGCCCGATGTCAACACGATGCCTGAAGAATTCACAGCGGCGTTGCAATTTTTTCCGGCTTCGGTATAATTTGCGAAAAAGAGGCCAACATAAGAGCATCACGCCGGAACACCGGCTGAGAGAAGGAGATGTCAATCATGCTGGACCGCATATCCCTGTTGCTGAGCATCATCGGCGGCATCAACTGGCTGCTGGTCGGCCTGTTCCGCTTTGACCTGGTAGCCTACCTCTTCGGCGGGCAGGCGGCGACCGTCAGCCGCGTGATCTACACCATCGTGGGCATTGCCGCGCTGTGGTGCATATCGCTGCTGTTCCGCGAGCGCGTGGGCGAACCCGACGGCGACATGCGCTGAAACCCGGCGGGACAAACCCCGCCGGTACATAGCCTCTCTTTGCATTGGACGAGCGGCGCGGGGAAAGAGTTCATGATAAACGGGTAAAGATAACAGCCGACATGCCGGCTGTTGTCTTTACCCGTTTGTCATGCATTCATCAGATATTTTTCAATCACCGCGGCGTGCACGGCGGCCGCGGTGACGGGGGCCTGATCGTCGGGCAGGAAGCCGGTGTTGTGCAGCGGCAGTGTGCAGCCCGCGCCGATGTGGTAAAAGCTGCCGGGCTTCTCCATCAGGAAATAGCCGAAGTCCTCGGTGGTCATGGTGGGCCGGTCGATCACATGCACCCGGTCGTCGCCCAGCAGGCTCCGGGCGGCTCTCTCGGCCAGGGCGGTCATGGCCTCGTCGTTCACCACGCCGGGATAGCTTTCCCGAAGGTTTACCTCCGCCGTCGCGCCCCAGGCCGACATCACCTCATCCACGGCAATGCGAAACAGGCGCTTCAACTCCGCCCTGGCCACCGGGCCCAGGGTGCGGATGATGCCCTCGAGCTCAGCCCGGTCCGCCAGGGCGTTCATCACCGTGCCGGCGTGGAAGGAACCCACCGACAGCACGGCTCGCTCGTTTGGCAGGCGCTTGGGCAGGTCGATCAGGCGACTCACCAGCGCTGCCGCCGCGCCCAAGGCGTCAATGCCCTTTTCCCGCTCCGCCCCGTGGGCGCTGACGCCGTTGACGATGATCCTGAAGGTGTCCGAAGCGGCGTAAAACTTGCCATAGCGCACACCCACATGGCCCACGGGCAGGTCGGGAGACACGTGGGCCCCGAACACCGCGTCCACGCCCTCCAGCGTCCCGGCTTCGATCATGCGCCGCGCGCCGCCCTGGCCCTCCTCGTCGGGTTGGAACAGGAAAACCACGCTTCCCTTCAACGTCTCCCGATGATTCGCCAACAGTCGCGCCGCGCCCAACGCCGCCGCCATGTGCACATCGTGGCCGCAGGCGTGCATCACTCCCGGGTTCCGGGAGGCGAAGTCCGCGCCGCTGGCCTCCGTCAGCGGCAGGGCGTCCATATCCGCCCGCAACGCCACCACCGGCCCCGGCAGGGCGCCGTCCAGCCGCCCTATCACCGCCGTGTCCAATAGCCGCCGGGTGGGAATGCCCCAGCCGTTCAGCGCCGCCTCGATTCGCCCGGCAGTATGAAACTCATGGTTTCCCAGCTCCGGGTCCATGTGGAAGGAATGACGCAGGCCGGTAAGCTCGGAGGCGATAACCTCGGCTTCGATCAAGTAATCAGGCATGCTTAGCTCCTTTGAGAAATTCAAATTTATCGGGGAGACGAGGGAACAGGAAACAGGGAACAGGGAACAGGAATGGCGGCTGGCGCGTAGATTATCCCTGCCGCAAAAATCGCCCCGTTTTCGCCGCACATGTCGCCGAAAACGATTGAAGATCGGGGCGCTCCGCCCCCGATACCCCCGGCAAGTTAGCGTTTCTATGGATCGCGTCAGCCGCCATTCCTGTTCCCTGTTCCCTGTTCCCTGTTCCCTTTTTTATTTCCTTTGCCTATCCGTAAACAACTCGCCAACTCAGAATTTACAGCTTCCTCAGCGCCGCCTCGAGGGCGGTCTTCTGGCTGGTGCCGGCGTCCACCTGCTTGATGACCCTTGCGGGGCAGCCGGCCACAACGGCGTTGTCCGGCACATCCTCGATGACGATGGCGCCTGCGGCGACCACCGCGCCCTTGCCCACGTGCACGCCCTCGATCACCACGGCGTTGGCGCCGATGAGCACGTTGTCCTCCACGATCACCGGCGTGGCGGAGGCGGGCTCGATCACCCCGGCCAGCACCGCACCCGCGCCCACGTGGCAATTCTTGCCCACGGTGGCCCGACCGCCCAGCACCGCGCCCATGTCGATCATGGTACCCTCGCCGACGATAGCGCCGATGTTGATGATCGCGCCCATCATAATGACGGCGTTTTTGCCGATGGTCACCTGCTCGCGAATCACCGCGCCCGGCTCGATGCGGGCGGGCACGGCCTTCATGTCCAGCAGCGGCACGCCGCTGTTGCGCCGGTCGTTCTCGATGACGATATCCTCAATGTTATCCCTGTTCGCTTCGATGACGGACGCCAGTTTGGCCCAGTCGCCAAATACGATCTTGTCCCCCGCGCCGAACACCTTCGCGTCCCCGTAGTCGATGGGGGCTTTTTCCTTGATATACAGCTTGACCGGGGTCTTCTTTTCCGAATTTGCGATGTAGTTGATCAACTCCTGCGCGTTCATTCGGTTCACCTCACTCTATGATGCTTCTCATGTCGTACATCCCCGGGGCCTTGCCCGCGATGAATGCTGCGGCGGCCAGCGCCCCCTGGGCGAACAGCGACCGGTTCTCGGCTTCATGCTTCAGGGTGATGGTCTCGCTGCCGGTGGCAATGATGATCTCGTGAACGCCCACCTCGTTGCCCAGGCGAAGCGAGTGGATGCCGATCTCGGCCTTCGTGCGCTTGCCGTTCTCGTGGCGACCGATCACAAACTCAGCCGCAGGCCGGGCCTCTTTGATCCGCCGGGCCAGCAACAGCGCCGTGCCGCTGGGCACGTCCAGCTTCTGGTTGTGGTGCTTCTCGATGATCTCGATGTCGGCGTCCGGGAACACCGCCGCGGCCTTCTTCGCCAGGTCCGCCAGCAGCGCCACGCCCAGGGACATATTCGCCGACAGGAACACCGGCACGGTCTTCGCCGCGCCGTCGATCAGCGCCAGCTCTTCTTCGGTCTGGCCCGTGGTGGCGACAACCACCGGCAGGCCGCGTTTGGTGCAGTAGTCCACGACCTGGGCCGTGGCGGCGTGGTTGGAAAAGTCGATGACCACGTCCGCGGGGCCCTGATATTCATCCAGCGTCCGCAGGCCCTCGCCCCCGGCGTAGCCGAAATCCACCCGGGCGACCACGCTGTGGCCGCCTGCAGCGGCAGCAGCGTCCACGATCCGCCCCATGCGCCCCTTCGCGCCGTTCAGTATGATGTTCATTTGTACCTCCGTATTCTCTGTCAGATCAGCCTGTGCGCCTGCATGATGGTCTTCAGATTTTCCCAATTCTCGGGCTCCATCCGGGTCAGGGGCATGCGCAGGTAGTTCTCGCACCAACCCATGGCTGCCATGGCCGCCTTCACGGGGATCGGGTTGACCTCGCTGAACAGGGCGTTGATCAGGGGCAGGTATTCCATCTGCATCTTCGCCGCCCCTACCAGGTCGCCGTCGAAGAAGCGCTGGCACATCTCATGGGTCTGGGCGGGCATGACGTTGGACAGCACGGAGATCACGCCGCTGCCGCCCATGGCCAGGATCGGCACCACCTGGTCGTCGTTGCCGGAATAGATGTCCAGCTTGTCCCCCACCAGCCGCGCGGTCTCCACGATCTTGGAGATGTTGCCGTTGGCCTCCTTGATGGCGGCGATGCGCGGGTGCTTGGCGAGCTCCGCGTACGTCGCGGGCTCGATGCCCACGCCCGTGTCCGCGTAGGCGGTGACGCTCAGCGAGGCAGTCAGAATGACGACCAGCAGAAGAATACTGAATACTTTTTTCATGTCTGTTTTCTCCTCTCTCTTCCGTGCTTACTTCAGGACGATGACGAGCTGGCCGGGTTGCGCGGGAGCCGTGAACTCCTCGCTGACGTTCTCGAAGCCCTCAGGGACCTTGAGCACGTGGACCGTGTAGCTGCCGGCTTCCTGTTCAAAAGCGGCGATGCCGTTTTCATCGGTGGTGCC
>ONJE01000078.1 GCA_900318045.1 uncultured Eubacteriales bacterium | reverse complement strand
GGCTCCCTGCCGTGAAAAAAGCCCCGCCCGCGGCGTACATGCCGCCGCGTACGATTAAAGATCGGGGCGCTCCGCCCCCGATACCCCCGGCAAGTTAGCATTGTTAAGGATCGCGTCTGCCGCCATTCCTGTTCCCTGTTCCCTGTTCCCTGTTCCCTCGTCTCCCCGACAAATCAGAACATCGTCGTTTGTCACCACAAAAATCCCCGGCACGAAGCTCGCACCGGGGATGAGAGATTCTTGCGATCCGTCGATCAGCCAATGGTGATGCCGTCGATGGGCAGGTCGAAGTAGGGGGCGGACTGGAACTCGGACTCATGGAAGTAGCCGTCCTTGACGTAGCCGGCGGCGGTCTGGTGCACCGCGGCGTTGAAACCGCCGTTGGCGGTATCCTGGAGGTAGTCCTCGGTCTGGACGTACTCCTCGGGCGTCATGCCGTTCACGGTGAAGGTGCTGGTGTCGAACACCTGCAGCTCGCCGGAAGCCAGCTTGTCCAGGACCTCCTGGACCTTCTCGGCAGTGCCCTCAGCGGCCACGTCGGCATTCAGCTCGGTCAGTTCCACGGCGCCCTCCGCCATGCCCAGGGAGATGTCGGTGGGGAAGCTC
This sequence comes from uncultured Eubacteriales bacterium, assembly GCA_900318045.1. Classification (GTDB taxonomy): domain Bacteria; phylum Bacillota; class Clostridia; order Christensenellales; family Aristaeellaceae; genus UBA2862. Next base: position 13,019 of record ONJE01000078.1, on the reverse strand, counting down.
TCGCCCTTCATGATGGACTCGATGGCCATCTGCATGTAGGGGGTCCAGTTGATCTTGGAGGAGATCAGCGAGGTCTTGGGCGCAACGCTGTTAAAGGAGATGTTGTAGCCGACGTTGGGCACGTCGTTGTCCTCGCAGGCGGTGGGCGCGCCGACGGTATCGGCATGCTCGCTCATCACCACGGCGCCCATGGTGGAAATCAGGGCGTTGGCGGTCTCCTGCTCCAGGGCCTGGTCTCCCCAGCTGCCTGTGTACTTCACGACCATGGTGGCGGAGGGGCAGGCGTAGCGGATGCCCAGGAAGGTGGAGGAAAAGCCGCTGATGACCTCGGCATAGGGGAACGCGCCCACGTAGCCGACCACGGCCTGATCCTCGGTGATCTTGCCCTCGGCGATCATCTCGTTCAGCTTCAGGCCTTCGGCGTAGCCGGCGGCGAAGCGGCCCTGGTAGATGGACGCGAAGGCGTTGTGGAAGTTCTCCAGGCCGGTGCTCTGGGCTTTGGTGCCCGTGGCGTGGGAGAACTGGACCTCCGGGAACTCGGAAGCGGCCTGGATGATGTAATCCTCATGGCCGAAGGAATCGGCGAAGACGTACTGGCAGCCCCTGTCCGCCAGGTCGACGGCGGCGTCGTAGGCTTCATGGCTCTCGGGGATGTTGGTCTTGATGATCAGCTGGCTCTCATCCAGGCCCAGGTTCGCCACGGCCTGCTTCATGCATTCAATGAAGTTGGCGTCATAGCCCATGTTCTCGTCGTGCAGGCAGATCAGGCCCACCTTCATGTCTTCCTTCGCCACCTCGGCGGAAGCGACGGCACACAGCAGCATGGCAATAATCAGGAGTACGGAAGCGATCTTCTTCATAATCAATGTCTCCTTCCCTTGTGTTGCCCCCCGACGGGGAGGCTATGTGATTATAATACAAAAGCAAGGTTATATCCGGTCGCCACATTTGTTAATTATGATTGGAAGCGTAAAGAAAGTTCGGATATTTGGCCATATCCCATCAAAAAATGCGCTCCAGGCATGACCTGAAGGGCATTTTTCCGAACATTATTCTTCGATCTCCCGGAACAGGCAGATGAATTCCACCTTGCTGTTCCTGTCCTTGACGTAATCCGTCTTCATGTGCAACCGGACGGGACCGTTGGACGTGGCGAGGGTGAAGTCGAACTCCACGGGCTTCCTGTCCCTCAGCGCATTGACGGTTATCTCCTCAAGGCGGGCCGCCTCGTCGGCATTCAGGCTCCTGAACAGCTCGCCGCTGTTCAGCATCTTTTCAAAGGCCTTGGCCGTCATGCCCAGCTTTGCCTCCAGGCCATGGATGACCACGCGATACTTGAAGCTCTCGCCCTTGCGGCGCACGAATACCACGTCGTCCGACAGCGACCGGCTGAGCAACCGCATCTGGTTGCGCAGCTTCACCACCTCGGTAACATCGACGGCCACGCTCTGGAAGCATACCTGGTCGTTCAGCTCGGTCACGCAGCTCTGGTTCATCACGTAGATATAGCCGCCGTCCTTGTGCCTGATCCGATAGGGCTTGTTTGAAGGCTCCCTTCCCTGCAATATGTCGTTCGTGCGCTGGATCAGCACTTCCACGTCGTCGTGGTGTACCATGTTGATGAATCGGTTGTCGAACTTCTCCTTGATCTCCCCGACGGTGTAGCCCACCAGCTGTTGGAACCCCTCGCTGATGAAGTAGAATTCATAGCCCCCATCCACCGAACAGCGGTGGTAGCCGCCGGGAATGGCCTGGTTGATGTATTGCAGCTCGGTCACATCCTCGGAAGCGCCGTAAAAATGGATGCCCTGCTCGTTCTCCTCCATGAAGTACATCTGCAGCGATATCCACAGCAGCGCGCCATTGGGCCTGTACACGCGCACCACCGCCCGGGCGCCGTTCAGGCGGTCCGCCGCGGCGCGCTCCAGCAGCCGGAAGAACTTTTCCCGGTCTTCCGGGTACATGAACTGCTCGATCGCCTTGCGCCGCTCCTCCAGCTGGTTGATCTCGATGCCCACCATCCGGTAGAACTGCTGGTTGTAGCGGATGATATCCACGCTGTTGCCGTTCCAGCGGTAGATGGCCACCGGGCCCAGGATGTTGTTCAGCATCACATCGCTGACCAGGTTCTCGTCCAGGAATTCCCGGGTGTGGAACTGGTCGTTGGCCTTGAACTCGAAGCCGTTCAGGTCCACGTTCCTGGGGTCAGAGATCAGGCTTTCAAATTCCTCCACCGGCATGGGGCGGTAAAAATAATAGCCCTGCATGTACCGGCAGCCCAGGTCGGCCAGGAAGTTGATCTGCTCGATCGTCTCCACGCCCTCCACGATGACGGGAATAGCCATGGTCTTGGCCATGTTGACGATGGATTCCAGTATGCTGACGCCCTTGCGGGATTCGTTCTGGCTGATGTGCAAAAACTGAGCGTCCAGCTTGATGATGTCCACGTTGAGGCTGCGGAGCATGTTCAGCGACGAATAGCCGCTGCCGAAGTCATCCATCAGCACCAGGAACCCCAGGCTGCGCAGGCGGCGCACCGTCTCCCTGACGGCGGCGGTATCCTCGACATAGGCGGATTCGGTGATTTCGATCTTGATCAGCCGTGCCGGCAGCCGGTACTTCTCCAGCAATGCGTTGAAGAAGTCGGGCACGTCTATGGAGAAAATGTCGATCTGGGACACGTTCACAGAGATGGGCACCGGGGTGTGGCCCGCGTCTATCCATTTGCGCAACCAGGCGCAGACGCCGTCCCAGATGTACTTGTCCAGGTTGGTGACGATGCCGTGCTTTTCAAGGATCGGCACAAAGCGCGCCGGCGGTATGATCCTGCCCTCGGCGGTGCGCCAGCGGGCCAGGGACTCCGCCCCCACTATCCTGCCCGTCGACACCCGGCACTGGGGCTGCAGGCAGAAGAAGATTTCGTGGTTGCCCAGGCCCCGCTGGAATTCGGACAGAATCTGGTATTCCTCGGTGTTGCGCCTGTGAATGTCGGGATCGTACACCTGGATGCGGTTCTTGAAATCGCCCTTGATCTGCTCGGCGGTCAGCGCCGCGCGGTTGTACAGCTCCATGATCTCATCGTCGGGATTTTCGACCATGCAGATGCCGAACATCGGTAAAAAGCCCACGGAATCCCCCTGGGCCACGATCAGCTTTTGCAGCTCGTTGTACAGCAGGTTGATCCGCTCGACGTCGTAGGGAATCAGCAGCTCGAAGTCGTCCTGGCCGCGATAGCCCGCCAGGCCGCCGGTCTCCCGTTCCAGCCGCCCCAACACCTCGCCGATCTGGGCCAGCAGGATGTGGCCGGTCTGCTGGCCGTGCCAGTCGCAGAACAGCTTGAAGTTCTCGATGTCCAGCGCCACCACGCACCACTTGCCCTCCAGCGAAGGCAGCTTCTTCTGGGCCAGGGTATAGAACTCCCGGTCCAGCAACAGGCCGGTCAGGTCGTCCCTGCGGGCTGTGGCGCCGCCGGAAGCGGCCGTACCGCCCAGCTCGCGCTGCTTCTGGACGTTGATGTCGTATATGTAGACGTAGATCACGCCCTCGGGCAACCCGTTTTGAACCCCCGCGACCAGCACCTGGCGTACCCACAGCCATCTACCATCCACCGCCCGGTAGCGCAGCTCCCCGCTGAGCACCCCGGGAACCTCCGAACGCTCCATGCGCTGGAGGATTGTGTCGGGGTCCATCAACCCCGTAAACAGCTCCCTGTCCTTGGAATACACCATGTGGTCGGCGCAATAGCGGTAGAGCTCGCTCCAGTTGCCTTGCGGCATGGGCAGATAGTATTTGTTCTGCACGTGCCAGAGGCTGCGGCAGCGGTCGTTGATCACGTCGATCTCCAGCAGCTCGTCATAGGGCGAGGCGTTCAGGCGATCCAGCACCGTCTGGTACTCCATATCATGGCCGCCCAGATTCAGCCAGTCAATTTTCATGCCCGCCCCTCCGTTCCGTTGGAAAAAGTTACATATCCTACGTTAATGGTATCATAGCAACAATTACAATGCAAGCCCCACGAAAAATGTTATATACAGAATATCATGTAACCGTTGCATTTGTCGCACTATTCCCCTATAATAATGTTAGAGTGTGCGCAGGCTTAGTGGGGCTAAGTCAAGGGAAATCAACACAGAAATGCAGTTCAAGACGCCGTAACTGCAACGGAGTTTCCAGCCAAATGCATCTTCCCGAATTTAGAAACACACTCTAATACAGGAACGGAGGGGGCACCATGCAATACAGAACCAATCCCAAAAACGGCGACAGGCTGTCGGCACTGGGCTTCGGCTGCATGCGCTTCTCCCGGCGCGGCAACGGCATCGACCAGGAAAAAGCCGACCGGGAGATGGCCCTCGCCCTGGAGCGGGGCGTCAACTACTTTGACACGGCCTATATATACCCCGGCAGCGAGGTTTGCCTGGGGCAGTTCCTGAAGGCCCACAACTGCCGCGACCGGGTACGGGTGGCCACCAAGCTGCCCCAGTACCGCGTCAACCGGGCGGAAGACCTGGACCGCTACTTCGACGAGGAGCTGGCCCGACTGCAGACCGACTACGTGGACTACTACCTGATGCACATGCTCAACGACGCCAACAGCTGGCAACGCCTGTGTGACCTGGGCATCCGCGAGTGGGTGGCAAAGAAAAAGGCCGCCGGCCAGATTCGCAACATCGGCTTCTCGTTCCACGGCGGCACGCTGCAATTCAAGGCCCTGGTGGATGCCTTTGACTGGGATTTCTGCCAGATCCAGTTCAATTACATGGACGAGCGCAGCCAGGCGGGCATCGACGGGCTGAACCACGCCCACGAAAAGGGTCTGCCCGTGATCATCATGGAGCCCCTTCGGGGCGGTCGGCTGGCGAACGGGCTGCCACAGGTCGCCCGGCAGATATTCGAATCCGCCAATAGCAATCGCAGCCCCGCGGACTGGGGCCTGCGCTGGGTCTGGAACCACCCCCAGGTGACGGTGGTGCTCTCGGGCATGAACGACACAAGCCAGGTGGAGGAAAACTGCCGCATCGCCTCCGAGAGCCTGCCCGGAGCGCTGTCCCCCGAAGAGCTGTCGGTGTACGACCGGGCCCTGGCCGCCATTCGCAGGAGCATGAAGGTGGGCTGCACCGGCTGCGGCTACTGCCAGCCCTGCCCCAAAGGGGTGGATATCCCCACCTGCTTCGCCACCTACAACGCCAGCTACGCCGACGGCCTGATCTCCGGCATGAAGGAATACATGATGTGCACCACCCTGCGCAAGGTGCGCAGCAACGCGGGGCTGTGCGTAAAGTGCGGCAAGTGCGAACAGCACTGTCCCCAGCACCTGCCCATCCGGGAGCACCTGGACGACGTGAAGAAGCGCCTGGAAAACCCGATCTACAAAATCGCGGCCTGGGGCGCACCGAAACTGCTGAAATACTGACGCCGGTTTGACGCCGGAGAGGAACTGGACATGAAGGAGATCAATGGGTATATACTCTTCAGCGAGCTCAAGACCACCAACAGCGGCTTTTCCAAGTGGGGCTTTGCACAGCGGAACGGCAGCCGGTTCTTCATCAAGGAGTTGATCGACCCGATCTACCCCGTGTGCGCCGACCTGCTGGACAGCGGGGTCGTGGCCCGCAAGCGCGCCATCTGCCAACAGTTCGAGGACCGCAGCAAGCTGCTGTACCACGTGATCAACGAATGCTCCGACGGCAACCTCGTCCATATCGAGGATTTCTTTCGCTGTGACAGCCATTACTACCTGGTCATGGAAAAGATCGACGCCATCGGCATCGACGAGGTCATGGCCATTCCCATCGAAGACCGGGTGCGCATCTGCAAGGCGCTGGTGCACTGCCTGGGCCGGCTGCACCAGCGCGGCATCGTCCACGCCGACATCAAACTGGACAACATACTGTTCCGCCGCCTGCCCTCCGGCAAGGTGACGGGCAAGCTGATCGACTTCGACAACTGCTTTTGGGAGATGCAGCCGCCCCAGCCCGACGAGGAGATCCACGGCGACCTGGTGTACATGGCCCCGGAGACCTTCATGATGATGCAGACAGAGACAGGAACGATCGACCGGGCCATCGACGTGTTCGCCCTGGGCCTCGTTTTCCACCAGATCTTCACCGGCAGGCTCCCGGCCTTCGACGCCAGAGCGTACGACTATCCCTTTGAGGCGGTGCTGGACGGTGCAACGCTGGCGGTGGACGCGGCCATTCCCGACGCCTGGCGGGACCTGATCGCCCAAATGCTGAAGACGGACCCCCGCGAGCGCATCAGCCTGGAGGTTGCCGAGGGCATCCTCAAGGGCGGAACGACCGTCGCGGCCCCCGCCGCTGAGACAAACCCCTTCCTTGCGCCCGCGGGCGATTTGTTGTAAATCCGTAACTGTTCAGTCAGGGAAATACTGATATATCGAGCTGTTAGCAGAAATGCAAAGGGTAGAGCAAAGGGAACAGTCAACAGGGAACAGGGAACAGGAAAAGCCGCGCGCGAGACGATACAACCAGGACAAAAAAACGTTTCCGCGATAAAATGAGACGCGGAATCCCTGAAAAACCTGTAGCGGTGATACTGGCACCACAATGACATTTATTCGAAAAGGGCGCCGCCCCTGCAGCGTGTACGATTTCATAATCCACGCGGCAGCCGCCATTCCTGTTCCCTGTTCCCTGTTCCCTGTTCCCTGTTCCCTCGTCTCCCTGCCAAATCACAATTTGTATGCGACTGAATGGTTACCTGAATTCACAATCCGAATGTACTGTTCAGTCCAGGCGGAAGAAAGTGCAGCGGCGACATCTCGTGCGCGGGTAGCGCTCGATTCGCTTCGCCGCCACTGTGGCAGCCCGGGGACCGCCGCTGCAAACGATACGTTTGATCGGGGCCGGACGGTAGCATCCAAATTATATACGGAGGAATGAGATATGCCGCTGAAGATGACCTACAACGTGGATATGTGCTTTTGCATCGACGCGACGGGCAGTATGGGTCCCGTCATTTCCCAGGTAAAGCAGAACGCCCTCTCCTTCTACAAGGACGTGACCCGGGAGATGGAACGCAAGCAGAAGAGCCTGGACAACATGCGGGTGCGCGTGATCGTGTTCCGCGACTACATGGCCGACGAGCAGCCGATGATGGCCAGCAAGTTCTTCCAGCTGCCCGCCGAAGCGCCCCAGTTCGAGGCCTGCATCAACAGCATCGAGGCCATGGGCGGTGGCGACGAGCCCGAGGACGGCCTGGAGGCGCTGGCCTACGCCATACGCTCCGACTGGACGAAGGAGGGCACCAAGCGCCGCAACGTGATCGTGGTCTGGACCGACGCCTCCACCCATGAGATCGGCTACGCGAAGACCTCGCCCAAATATCCCAAGGGCATGGCCAAGGATTTCAACGAGCTGACCCAGTGGTGGGGCGACAGCCAGATGGAGCCCTACATCAAAAACGCCGCCAAGCGCCTGGTGCTCTTCGCGCCCAACGCGCCCTACTGGCAGCAGATCACCGCTACCTGGAACAACGTGATCCACTATCCGTCCACCGCGGGCAAGGGTCTGGCGGAATACACCTACAAGGAGATCGTCGACGCGATCTGCAACAGCATCTGACAAGGAGGGAATGGCATGTTCTGCAGAAAGTGCGGAACCGAGATCAGGCTCAACGCGAAGTTCTGCCACAAGTGCGGCGCGCCCGCCCCGGTCAAGCCCCCGGAGAAGTCGGCGGAAGCATTTTCCACCAAGCCGCCGAAGGCTGCCCCTGTAAAACCCCCGGAGGCGTCTTCACCGAAGCCCGTGGATGCGGCGCCCAAAGCGCCCCCGGCCCCCGAAGAAGCGCCGAAGCTGGTCATCAAAATGTCCGAAACCGGAAACCGCGGTTCCAACGGGCAGTTCGACGAGTGGTTCTCGGACCCCGGGAACCTGTAGGAGGTATATCAACATGAAAAAGGCTGGCATTGTTCTGATCGTCATTCAGGTGATCGCCGTGATCAGCGGCCTCGCCACGCACAAGTCGCCGCTCATCGATCTGTTCACCTCCAACGAGGCGGGCGTGGCGCTGATCGCCAAGTGCCTGGGCTATTTCCTCCCCGGCATCATCGGCATCATACTGGTGAACAAGGGCAACAAGCACGAACGCAACGTCGCGTCCGGGGCGTCGGCATATACCCCCACGTCTGCATCGACGGCTTCGTCCTCATCCGCCGCGCCTGCCGGCAGGAATTTCTGCCCCAAGTGCGGCAGCAGGATCGAGCCCGACGACGCCTTCTGCGTAAACTGCGGCGCAAAACTGAGATAGACCCCATCAAATACCCACAGGAGCGATATCCATGAGCGAGCACAACCTTCGTCATTGCCCCAAATGCGGCGCCGCGGTGGACCCGGTCGACACCTTCTGCATGAATTGCGGCGCGAGGCTGGAAAGGACAGAAACCGTCCGCAGCGCGGACCCGCCGCCGCCCCCGGCGTCAAAGAAGCCCCAGGGCAAGTTCACCCGCCTGTTGGTGACGCTGCTGATCGTGGGCCTGGCCTATGGCGGCGGCAAGCTGCTGGGCAATATGATGGCACGCGATTTCATCACGTCCAGCGCCCCCAAGACCGGCACCGTAAACCAGTCTCGGGCGCTGACGCAGCCGCCCCTGATCACGCCGATACCCACCCGGGTTCCCAGCGCCCCCACAGTGGCCCCGATGGCGCCCTCACAGCAGTCCGGAGACAGCCGGGCTGTCTGGAACTATCTCGAGGCGAGCGACGATGAGATACGCAACGCCATGACCTATTTCTGGTACGGCACCGACCCCGCCACCGGGGCCCAGTGCGCCTTCTTCAGCGATTCGAACGCGAACCGCGGCGGCTATTACTGGTGGATCAGGACCTCCGGGCGCTTCACGGCCAACTTTACCATGGGTACCTTTGTCAATCCCCAACCCGATTCGGATGTGATTCAGGACAGGAAGGAAAAGACACCCGTCACGCTGCGCTCCCACGACGACGGCAGCCTCGATTTCAACTTCGGCAACGGGGAGTACATCAACGGTACGCTGCGTCTGCGACCGGACACCACCCACAAGCAGGAGGTGCTGGATATGATCCTGAACTACAAGCGCACCCTCAGCAATATGATCTGAAAAGGTGACATCGTCGCGCCTGAAAGCGAGGACAAGGAATGAGCGAGAGCGGCAAGTGGCGCTGTCCCTACTGCGACGGCCTGAACGACTGGCAGAATGAAGCCTGTGAAATCTGCGGCGACGGAAAGCGCCCGGACAGAGAACCCTCAGACGCCCCGTCTGCCTTCCCCAAGACCTATACGCCCAGGGCGCGCCCGACAGCGCCGGAAGCGTCGGAAGCGCCGGAACAGATACCGGAGCCTGACAATACCCCACCCACGCCCTCGCCCGACCCGGAGCCCCCAAGGGAAAAGAAGAAGGGGCACGGCCTGCTGTGGATGCTGGTCATCGCAGCCCTCGCCTTCGGCGGCGGCAAGCTGCTGGGCGGTCAGATGGGGCGGAACTGGTTCGGCGGAACAAACGCCACACCCATACCGACCCAGCTGCCCTTTGCGTTCGAAAATCCGATCCAGACGGTGATTCCCCGGAAGATGGCGCTGCCGGTTTCGACCGTCGCCGCAGCCCCGACCCCGTTGCAGGTGATGATCTGGAATTACCGGAACGCCACCGACGCCCAAATCGAGGATTCCATGTCGCTGTTCTTCCGGGGCAGGGACAGGGACGGCACGGTCTGCGTCCTGTTCATGGACCCCACCGGCTCCCATGGCGGCTATATGTACAGCATTGACCAAAGCCGATACCGGTACGACATGGGCAGCTTCGTGGACGAGGGCAGCAATACCAGCCTCAAACTGGTCAATCCCGAGGGCGAGACAGTCGAAATACAGGCCATTCCCCAGTCGGATAACCCGAAGACCTTCAAGATCCTGTCCATCGGCGACAAGACCTTTAACAATTTGCTGCTGAAGCAGAAGGACCCGGAGCCCTTCTTTTTGAGCATGGCCCTGCGTGCCGCCCACGGGGAAACGTCGGCCGACACCCAGCCCACGGCCGCCCCATCCGCCCAGCAGCTCCGCCTGGCCGTCGGTTCCCGGGGCGACGAGGTCGTGCGCCTGCAACAGGCCCTGATCGGCCTTGGGTATCTCAACAGCCGCGCGGACGGCATATTCGGCCCCAAGACCGAGCAAGCCGTCAAGAAGGCCCAGGCCGCCTGGGGCCGGGCACAGACCGGCGCAGTGGACTACGCGCAGTACCGCGAATTCACCCTCGCCGCGGGCGTCCTCACCGATGCCGACTTCCAGTGACCCATTCCACACAGTCAGGAGCATAGAACCATGGATCGCATCTCCATACACGTCCGCCGGACCGTCCGCCCCTCCGAGCGCGTGCTGAAGGGCGCGATGCTCGCGCTGGCGATACTGTTCCTGCTGCTTGGGATACTGCTCTCCCGCGGCATGATGCTGCCCTGCTTCCTGATGGCCATGGCCTGGCTGTGGTACGGCCACGCCACAAGGCGCGATTACGAGTATGTGCTGGAAAACGAGGTGCTGAAGGTCGACCGCCTGATGGAGCGGGGCCGGGTGACCCTGCACGAGATCCCCTTCCGGGAATTCCAGATCCTCGCCCGCCCCGACGACCCCGCCGTAGCCCCCTACCGCAAGGGCGGCGGCGAGAAGGTGAAGAAGTACGACTACACCTCCTACGCCGATGGCGTGCCCTGGTACACGCTGATCGCCCGGGAGGACGGCGAGACCGTCAAGCTGCTGCTGGATTTGAACGATGAGGCCATCAGGGCCATCCGCCGTTCCAACCGGGAGGCGGTGCGGGTATGACGAAGAGATCCTTCGGCTCCGGCTGCGCCTCCGCCCAGGATGACACCGATATGTCTGTCATACTGAGCGGAGCGAAGCGGAATCGAAGGATCTTTTTTTCTGCAAAACTGAATTACATCACTTCACCGCGCCGGTGATGCCCTCGGCAAACTGCTTCTGCAGCACGAAGAATATGATGATCGTGGGCAGCGAACAGAACAGCACGCCCAGCATCAGCATACCGTAATCCACGGCATAACCGTTGGAAAGGTTGGCGATCAGCATGGGCATGGTCTGAACGGCGTTGCCCTTCATGACCGTGCGGGGCCACATGTAGCTGTTCCATGCGTTCATGAAGGTAATGACCGCCGCGGCGGCATAGGTGGACTTCATGATGGGCATGTACATCTTGAAGAAGATGTTGAACTCGGTCTCGCCGTCGATGCGGGCGGCCTCCAGCAGCGCCACGGGGAAGTTCCGGGAATTCTGCCGGAACATCATGATCATGAACGGTGTGGAGATGGACGGTATGATGAACGCCCACACGGTGTTCAGCAGCTTCAGCTTCGAAATCATGGTGAACAGCGGAATCAGCGTGGCCACCTGCGGCACCATCATGGCCAGCAGCAGCACGCCGAACAGCCGGTCCTTGTGCTTGTCGTGGTACAGCTCGAAGCCATAGCCGGCCAGCGAGCAGATCAGCAGGCACAGCACGGTCTGCACGATGGCGTAGAAGAAGGAATTCCACATGGACTGCCACAGGTTCTGCTGGGCGATCAGGTTCTTGTAATTCTCCATCAGGTTGGTCCCGAACCAGATCTTGCCCCTGGCCACCTCCACGGTGGTGTTGGTGGCGGCGGTGGCCATCCAGTACAGCGGGAACACCGATATGATCGAGACGATGATCAGGAAGATGTAGCTGGGAATCAGCTTGCGCTGGATGTGGGAAAGCGCCTTGCCCTGCCTCTTGTCAGTCACGGGTATCACCCACCTTCATGTTGATCCAGGCCAGCACGGCAACCAGTATGAACACCACAAAGGCCAGTGCCGAGGCATAGCCGAAATTGGCCACGCCCTGCCCCAGGGAATTGTTGTAGATGTAGTGGGACATGGTGATGGTGGTGTTCGCGGGGCCGCCGTTGGTCAGGTTGACGGATTCGTCGAACAGCTGGAGCGTGCCGTTGATGGACATGATGCCCGTCATGACGATCACGGGCTTCAAAAGCGGCACGGTGATGGTCCAGAAGGTCTGCCAGCCGCTGGCGCCGTCGATGTTGGCGGCTTCATAGACGGAGTAGTCGATGTTCTGCAGCCCTGCCAGGAAGAACACCATGTTGTATCCGGTCCAGCGCCACAGCAGCGCGATGATGATGACCGCCTTCGCCGTGCCGGGCTGGCCCAGCCAGTTGATGTTCTCCTTGACGATGCCGATGCCCACCAGCCAGCTGTTGATCAGGCCCTGGGTGGCGAACAGCGTCTTGAAGATAATGGCGTAGGAGACCAACGCCGTGGCGCAGGGCAGGAAGATCATCGTGCGGAACAGGCCGCGGAACTTCAGGTTCTTGTTGTTCAGCAGCTGCGCCAGCAGTATGGCCAGCACCAGCATGATCGGCACCTGAATGATCAGGTACAGGAAGGTGTTCCCCATAGCGGTCTTGAACATCCTGTCCTGGAACATGCGGGAATAGTTGTTGAACAGCGGCTCGGCCCACTGCAAATTGGCGGAAGAGCCGGTCTTCAGCGATGTGATGAAGGCCTGCACCATGGGATAAAAGCTCATCAGGAAGATGAGCAGCGTCGCGGGCGTCAGGAAGGCCCAGCCGGCAGCCTGCTGCCGGGCCTGCACGCCGCCCTTGTTCTTCTGTTTCATATCTGCGGTTCCCCTCCTCTCCTGGGCACCTCTAAAAACGAACACGTCGCCCGACGAGATGAATTTTAGTCAGTAACTTCTGAGTTATCGAGGTGTTGACGGAATCGCCAAGGGTAGAGCAAAGGGAACAGTCAACAGGGAACAGGGAACAGGAAAAGCCGCGCACGGGGCGGTACAACCAGGACAAAGGAAACGTTCCCGCGATAAAATGAGACGCGAAATCCCTGAAAACCCTGTAGCGGCGACAGAGACGCCACTACTGCATTCATTCGAAAAGGGCGTCGCCCCTGCAGCGTGTACGTTTTCATAATCCACGCGCCAGCCGCCATTCCTGTTCCCTGTTCCCTGTTCCCTGTTCCCT
>ONJE01000035.1 GCA_900318045.1 uncultured Eubacteriales bacterium | reverse complement strand
CATGGCCCTGGGATGCGGGCTCATGCTGGGGCTGACCCTTCCTTTTGCTGCCCTGGCATATGCGCCCGACCTACAAAGCCCCTCCGACACGGTACTCGGCGACGCACGGTTCGACGCCTACATCCCGCTTCTGGAGGGCAAACGGGTGGCGCTCTTCTCCAACCACAGCGGCATTGTGGGGGACATGACCAGCGGTACAGGCGACGCCGCCGGCATGGACCCGAGCCTGATTCCTTTCGGCAGGGATTCAGGCGGCAACGAAATCGAGTATGGTGAACACGTGCTGGACGCGATGCTGGCCCACGGTGTGAACGTCACCGCCATTTTCAGCCCTGAGCACGGCTTCCGGGGCACGGCCAGCGCGGGGGAGGCGGTCAGCGATTCCGTGGACCCGGCCACCGGCGTGCCAATCCTGTCGCTGTACGCCGAAAACAGTCACTACCCAAGCGCCGAGAGCATGGACGCCTTCGACGTGTTGGTGATTGACCTCCAGGACGTGGGCCTGCGCTACTACACCTATTACATCTCCATGTACTACCTGATGGACGCCTGTGCAGCCGCCGGGAAGCCCGTTGTACTGTTGGACCGGCCCAACCCCAACGGCTTCTACGTGGATGGCCCGATATTGCAGGAGGAATTCAAGTCCGGCGTGGGGCGGCTGCCGGTGCCTATCGTCCACGGCCTGACCCTGGGCGAGCTGGCCCGGATGATCAACGGCGAGGGATGGCTGGAGGCGGGAAAGGATGCCTGCGACCTGACCGTTATTCCATGCCTGAACTACACCCATGGTGACCGCGTGCCGCTGGTGCGGGCGCCCTCGCCGAACCTGAAGGACATGCGGGCAGTTTACCTGTACGCCTCCACCTGCTTCTTCGAGAACACCGTGGTGTCGGTGGGCCGTGGGACAGACCACCCCTTCGAGATCTTTGGCAGCCCGTATTTGGCGGGGGACGACGCTTTTGACTACAGCTTCACCCCTGTCAGTATGCCTGGGGCCAACGAGCCGCCCTTCGAGGGTCGGGTGTGCCAGGGCAGGCAGCTGATGGATACCCCGCTTGAGGACATTTGGAGCGCGGGCATCAACCTCGACTACCTGGTGGACGCCTACAACGCCGTCCTGGAAGACGCTCCCGGGGTGGACTTCTTTGGCACTCCCGACAGCCAGGGACGCTATTGGCTGGACAAGCTGTGCGGCACCGACGAGGTGCGGAAGATGATCGTGGCCGGGGAATCCGCCGCGGCGATCAAGGCCAGCTGGCAGGGGGATGTGGAGGCGTTCAAGGAGCAGCGGAAGCCATATTTGTTGTATGAGGAATGAGGAACAAAAAGGGGCTGCCTGAAAATGATCCGTACAGGTCATTTCCAGGCAGCCCCTTTTGCAGGGTTCCTACCGCCCCAGCGTACACCGCCCCAGGGTTGTGGAGCTTTCATTGGTGGACGCGCCGAGGAAGTACTTTGTCACATCGTCCAGCGATTTGGAGTAGCGCAGCGGGTGCCCCTCCGGGATGTAGATGATGCCGAATACACGGGTGTTGTGACACGCATCGCTGGCAACCTGGTGGCTGTAGGCGCACACGGTGACGGCGCGATGCATGTTGCAGTAGGCCGTCGGCTCGGTGCCCGAAAGGTAGTAGTCTGTGACGGGCTCGTAGCCATTGATATCGGCGCGGCAGGCCGACGTGGGCAGCATGCCGGACACGGCGCACACCGTACACGCCGTCAGATTGTAGTCGGCGGGTGAGCCGTTGATGATGGCGCGGTCGGTGGTGCAGCCCGTCAGTTCATGGACACGGCTCATGATCTCCGCCCAAAGGGGCGCGGCGTAGGTGCCGCCGGTGGCATCGTCGGTCAGGGGCTTGTAGTTATCTGAGCCCACCCATACCGCGGCGGAGTAGTAGCCGGTCATGCCGGCGAAGGTGACGCCGATGTTGTTGGTGTTGGTGCCGGTCTTGCCCGCCACGGTCAACTCGCCGAAGTTCGCCAGCTGGCCGGTGCCCTCGGGGCTGACGCAGCCCCGCAGCACGTCTACCAGCATGAAGGCGGTGGAGGGCTTGAATGCCTGCCAGGTCTCCTGCACCTCCCGCACGTCAATGTACACCGTGCCGTCGGGGTTCAGGATCTGGGTAAAGGCGTAGGGCTCCTGGTAGACGCCCCGGTTTGCGATGGCCCCGAAGCCGGTGGCCAGCTCAATCACAGACAGGCCCGACGAACCCAGCGCCAGGCCCGAACCGTTGCCCAGGATGTGGTTGGGGTTCACGCCCAGCTTCAACAGGTAGGTGACGGCGTTTTCAATGCCCACATAGTCCATCAGAACATGGGCCGTTGAGGTGTTGTGGGACTTGTTGATGGCCAGACGCATCGATTCCACGCCGCTGAAATCGCCTCCGCCGAAGTTGTTCGGGTAGCCGGTGTCGCTGACCCAGCCCTTGATGGGGATGGGCAGGTTCATGACCGGAGTGCCAGGGGAATAGCCCATGTCAAAAGCGGGACCGTAAACCGCCAAGGGCTTTATGGACGAGCCTACGGGCATGTCGTTTTGGTAGGCGCGGTTCAACTGTTTGCGCTGCACAGGCTCGTTGCGGCCGCCCACCACGGCGATCAGCTCGCCGGTGTGCCAGTCCATCACGGCACATGCGCACTGGGGCTGCACTACGGTGAGGAACTCGCCGCCGCCCAGCGAGGCCTGGGTGGAGCTGTCGTTGGAATAGCGCATGGAGGGGTAGCGGGAGTAATTGGTGATGGTCTCCTGAACGACCTGCTGCACCTCGGGCTTAAGGCTGGTGAACACCTTGTAGCCGCCGTTGCGCAGTTTGGTCTCCATCTGGCTGCGGTTGTAGGAGTTGTCCTCCAAACCCTCGACCCGCAGCATCTTGGTGACGACGTCATAGATGGAATACTCCACATAGTAGGCGTTGTCGTACATGTTGTTGGTTGCGGCGGTGGCGGTCTCCACCACCTGCAACGTGTCGTAGCGGGCCTGCTCATACTCCTCCTCGGTGATCAGGCGGTGGTCCAGCATCTCCTCCAGCACGTAGTTGGTGCGGTTGTCAGTCTCCTCCGGCCGGTTGCGAACAAAGTAATTTCGGCGGGGATTGTATCGGGAGGGGTTGCGGATCAGGCCAGCCAGGCAGGCGCACTCCCGCAGGGTAAGCTGGTTCAGGTCCTTGCCAAAGTAATCCTGGGCGGCGATCTTCACACCGTAGCTGCTGCCGCCCATGTAGATCACGTTCAGGTAGGCCTCCAGGATCTGCTCCTTGGTCAGGTTTTTTTCCAGCTCCAGGGCCAGGTAGGCCTCCTGCACCTTGCGCTTGTAGTTCTGATCGCTGTTCAGCAAGGTCAGCTTGACAAGCTGGCAGGTGATGGTGGACGCGCCCTGCGTCGCGCCGCCAAGCACGTTGTTGACCAGCGCGCCGCCGATGCGCTTCAGGTCCACGCCGTGGTGCTCGTAGAAGCGGGCGTCCTCGATGGCGATGACGGCGTTGATCAGCTGCTGGGGGATGTCCTCGATTTCGACGTAAATGCGGTTCTCCGAGCCCTTGAACTCCATGATCAGCTGGCCGCTGGAATCGTAGATAAACGAGGTTTGGGATTGCGCGCCGATCTGGGAAAGGTCCAGGTTCGGCGATGTGTCCACCCAGCCCTTGGCGATGCCGGCCACCAGTCCGCCGCCGATCAGGCCGATCAGCAGCACAACGAAGAACAGCATCTTCACGGTCAGCAATATCACCGCAAACAGGAAATTGCGGTCATACTCCCGGGGTTTGAATATCGCGTATTTCACTTATGTCCTCCTGATGTCAGGTATCTATCTTAATCCAAGTTATATTATAGCACAATATTACAAATGACGCACGAAAATTTGATGTCAATTTGATGAACAATAAGGGGAAGAAAGGCCTCCCGCTTCGCTCAGTGTGATACATCGGACGCCCGCCCCAACGCATTTCCCCGCCAAATCAGAATTTGTTTGAATCTCCCCCCATATCTGTGTTATACTGTCTTCAACAGACGAGGGAGGTATGCGCCTTGAACCGTATGCGGGAGCTTGTGGATTATCTCAACGAGAAGAGCTATCAATACTACACCCTGGACAACCCGACCATCGCGGACGCGGAATACGATCGGCTGTACGACGAGCTTGTGAAGCTGGAGGCGGAGACAGGAGAGCGCCTGCCGGATTCACCCACACGGCGGGTGGGCGGCGATGTATTGCCCGGGTTTCAACCACACACCCACCTGGCGCGGCTTTGGAGCATGGGTAAGGCCCAGTCCATCGATGCCGTTCGAGAGTGGGCGAACCGGGCCGAAAAGCTGCGCCAGGAGGCCGTCGACAATGGCGCGGACCTGCCGCCGATCACCTACGTGGTGGAGCACAAGTTCGACGGCCTGACCGTCAACCTGACCTATGACAACGGGCAGCTGGTGGGAGCGGCTACCCGGGGCAACGGCGTTACCGGCGAGGCGATACTGCCCCAGGTGTTGACGATCCGCTCGATTCCGTTGTCCATCCCCTTCAAGGGACGCATGGAGGTCCATGGCGAGGGCTTTATGCGCATCTCAGTGCTGGAGAAGTACAACGAGACGGCGAAGGAACCGCTAAAGAACCCACGCAACGCCGCCGCGGGGGCCCTGCGCAATCTGGACCCGAAGGTGACGGCTTCCAGGAACCTCAGCGCATGCTTCTATGATGTGGGCTATATCGAGGGACATGCTTTCAAAAACCAGCACGAGATGCTGGGCTTTCTCAGGGAAAACCGCTTCCCGGTCTCCGGTTGTGAAATAGACGCGAAATCACTCGACGAGGCCATCGCCGCCGTGCACCGGGTGGAGGAGAGCCGGGGCGACCTGGACTACGACATCGACGGGGCGGTCATCAAGATCGACGACTACGCCACCCGGGACGCCTTGGGCTATACGGACAAGTTCCCCCGCTGGGCCGTGGCCTACAAGTTCGAGGCCGAGGAGATGACCACTGAGCTGATGGCCGTGGACTGGCAGATCGGCCGAACGGGCAAGCTGACCCCGGTGGCGAAGGTCGCGCCGGTTGAGCTGGCCGGGGCCACCGTGCGTCAAGCCACGCTGAATAACTGGCAGGACATCCAGCGCAAGCGGGTGCGGATCGGGGCGCGGGTGTGGATTCGCCGTTCCAACGAGGTCATCCCCGAGATCATGGGCCGGGTGGAGGAATTCAGCGACGACGAGCGGGACGTGGTGAAGCCGGAGGTCTGTCCCAGCTGCGGCGCGGCGCTGGTGGAGCGCGGCGCGCACCTGTTTTGTCCCAACCGGGACGGCTGCAAGCCCCAGATCGTGATGAGGCTGTCCCACTTCGCCAGTCGGGACGCCATGGACATCGATACCTTCTCGGAGAAGACCGCCCGCCAGCTGGTGGACGCGGGGCTGTTGCAGGAAGCGGACCAGCTTTACGGCCTGCAAAAGGAACAGCTGTGCGCCCTGGAGCGTTTCGGCGAGAAGAAGGCCGAAAACCTTATAAACGCCATTGAAAAGAGCAAGGCTTGCAAGCTGGACAGCTTCATCTATGCCCTGGGCATCCCCAACATCGGCACCAAGACGGCCCGGGACCTTGCCGGGCGCTTCGGCAGCGTGGAAGCCCTGCGCCATGCCACCGGGGAAGAACTGACGGCCATGGACGACGTGGGTCAGATCGTGGCAGATTCTGTCGTATCCTTTTTTTCAGATTCCGCCAACAACCGGCTGGTGGACGCGCTGCTGGCTGAGGGTGTCGCACCGAAGTGGGAGATGAAGGACACCTCCTCCGGCGCCTTCGCCAGCATGACCGTGGTAGTCACAGGCACACTTGCCAGTATGGGCCGCAGCGAGGCCGAGGCCGCCATCCGCGACGCCGGCGGCAAGGCTGCGGGCAGCGTGTCGAAGAAGACCAGCCTTGTGGTCGCCGGCGAAAACGCCGGCAGCAAGCTGACCAAGGCACAGGCGCTGGGTGTGAAGGTGATCGGCGAAACGGAATTCCTGGAGATGCTGGGTTATAATTAATTTTCCGCTTTCCCGTAGGCAAAACTACGATAATGTGATATAATAACCTGTAAGGCATAATCTGCCGCAATGTGCAAACCGAAGGGAGTCGGGCGAATGCTGAGCATGACAGGCTATGGACGGGCCTTTGTGGAGATCGAGGGCCGCCAGATGACCGTGGAGGTCAAGAGCGTCAACCACCGGTTTCTGGACCTGTCCTTCCGGATGCCGCGTAACCTGATGTTTTTGGAGGACGCTGCCCGCAAAGCCATCGGCGCGCGGCTGTCGCGAGGGCATGTGGATGTTTTCGTAACCTACCGCAACCTGCGCACTGACGCTCGCACCGTCCAGGTGGACGAGGCGCTGTTCGCGGCCTATGTGGCCGCGCTGAGCAGGCTGCGGGGCGCGCTGGGACCGGACCTGCGGGATGACCGCACGTTGATGGGCATCGCCCACATGCCGGACGTGATGACCGTCACCGAAGCCGAAGAGGACCAGGAGGCTGTTCGCGCTCTGCTGGAATCCGCCCTGAGCCAGGCACTGGATGCACTGTGCGCCATGCGCGCCAGGGAAGGCGAGGCCATCAAGGCCGACCTGTGCGGTCGGGTGGACGCCATCGAACGCATGACCGATGCCGTGGATGCCCGCTATCCCCAGACCGTCGTGGCCTATACCCAGCGGCTCAGGGCTGCGATGGAGGAGCTCGTGGGCAGCGGCGCGGATGAGACCCGGCTGATGATGGAGGTGGCCGTGATGGCCGACCGAAGTGCCATCGCCGAGGAGACCGTGCGCCTGCACAGCCACATCCAACAGCTGCGGACGGTGTTTGAATCGACCGAGCCCATCGGCCGGCGCGTGGATTTCATCGTGCAGGAGCTCAACCGCGAGGTCAACACCATCTCGTCCAAATCCCAGGACATCCCGATTACCCAGCTGACCGTGGACATGAAGGCGGAGATCGAAAAGCTGCGCGAGCAGGTTCAAAATATAGAATGATACTCTGTCTGACGGGATATCACATACCGAAGAAGGGGTGACGCTCACCATGGCGAAGCGAGGCAGGCTGTTTGTCATTTCCGGCCCGGCAGGTGCGGGCAAGACTGAAATTGTCAAGAAACTGTTGAAGCAGCATCCGGATGTGAGGTTGTCCGTATCCTGCACCACCCGCGCCCCGCGCCCCGGTGAGGTGGACGGCGTGAACTACCACTTTATCACCGAGGAACACTTCAGGACGCTGATCGACGAAGAAGCCTTTTACGAGTGGGCCCATGTCCACCAGAACCACTATGGCACGCTGAAATCCACCGTACAGCAGGAGCTTTCCCTGGGGCACGACCTGATTCTGGAGATCGACGTGCAGGGCTGTTTGCAGGTGATGGCACAGGACGCCAGTGTGACGGGCATTTTCATCTGTCCGCCCAGCCGTGAAAACCTGGAAAAGCGGCTGCGCCGTCGGGGCACCGAGACGGAGGAATCGATTCGCGTGCGCCTGAATAACGTGGCCAGGGAGGTGGCCACCGCCTACCAGTACCAGTATGTGATCATTCACCAGGACTGGAGCGTGGAGCCGCGGGCGCTGGAGATCGCTGCCGAGGAGGTTTACGCAGTGATCGCCGCCCGCCGCCTGGAGCTTGAAAACCGCAGGGACTTTCTGGATGCCCTCAGCGCGTCGCTGGAGGCCTGACAATAAGACCGTATTTGGAGGAATGCATTATGATGACCGAACCCCCCATTGGCGAACTGCTTGAAAAGGTTGACTGCCGCTACACGCTGGCCGTGGAAGCGTCCAAACGGGCCCGCGAAATCATCGCCGGGAACCTGCCGCTGATCGATACCAAGGAAACCAAGCCGCTGTCCATCGCCATCGAGGAAATCAACCGCAAGCTGATCACCTACAGCCGCGACGAGGACGCGGAAGAAGAGGCATAATTGAGGAATTTTTGCGAAAGAACTTGCACATCTTGCTTGGCTGAATCCGCCCCTATACCCTACGGCCCAGAGGGCCTGCGGCTTTGTTGTCGTCGGTCAACGTGCCCCGGCACGCCTCCCTTCTTCGCTTCGCAGGGACGAATTCATCCTTCGCAATCTGCACAAGTTACTTCGCTACAGTTCCTGAGTCAACCAACCAGTCCATAGCCAGTCAACAGCGAAACCCGATAATCCGGTTTCGCCTGTTGTGTTGTCCGGGGACTGCCACAGAAAGGGTAATGGGCGTATGCTGAAGGATAAAAATATCGTGCTGGGCGTGACCGGCGGCATCGCGGCCTACAAGGCGTGCGACCTGGTTTCGAGGCTTAAGAAGCAGGGCGCGCTGGTACGCGTGGTGCTGACGGCCAACGGGGCGAAATTCGTGCCACCGCTGACCTTTGAGACCCTCAGTTCAAACCCCGTGGTCACCGACACCTTTGAGCCCCGCAAGTCGCTGGAGCACATCTCGCTGGCGAAGTGGGCCGACGCGTTTGTGATTGCCCCGGCCTCGGCCAACTGCCTGGCGAAGCTGGCGAATGGCATCGCCGATGACCTGCTGTCCACCACGGCCCTTGCCATGACCGCGCCGCTGCTCATCGCCCCGGCCATGAATGCCAACATGTGGCGGCATCCGGCCACCCAGGCGAACTTCAGGCTGCTTCTGGAGCGGGGCGCAAAGACCGTGGGGCCGATGTCGGGCCACTTGGCCTGCGGGGACGACGACGTGGGCCGCATGGCCGAACCGGAGCAGATCGTGGAGGCCCTGGACGCGCTGCTCAATCCCCGGCGGGATTTCGAGGGCCGGCATGTGCTGGTGACCGCGGGGCCCACCGTGGAGCGCATCGATCCGGTACGCTACATCACCAACCGCTCCTCCGGCAAGATGGGCTACGCCATCGCCGAGGCCGCCAGGGACAGGGGGGCCGAGGTGGTGCTGGTATCCGGGCCGGTGAACCTGGCCGCGCCGGAGGGCGTGGAGGTCGTGAAGATTGAATCCAGCGCCGAGCTTTGCGCGGCTGTGCTGGCCCGAGGGGACTGGGCGGACGTGGTGATCCAGGCCGCCGCCCCGGCAGACTATACCCCGGTGAATGTATCCGAAACGAAGATAAAAAAGACCGGCGTCGGTATGATGCTGGAATTGAAGAACACCACCGACATCGCAAAAACGCTGGGTGAGCGCAAGCACCCGGGGCAGGTACTGGTGGCCTTCGCCGCTGAAACCGACCGGGTTTTGGAAAACGCAAAGGGCAAATTGGAAAAAAAGAACGCCGATTTGATCGTCGCCAATGATGTCACACGCCCCGGCGCAGGCTTCGGCGTGGACACCAACGCCGTTACGCTGATCACCCGCCAGGACGAGAACGCCCTGCCGGTGATGTCCAAGCGGGATGTGGCCGACGCCATACTGGATAAGGTGGCCGCGCTGTGATGTACGCCCAGGTGATCGTAGACCTGTCCGCCGAAGCGCTGGACCGGGTGTTTTCCTATATCGTGCCCGAGGGCATGGACGTGGTCCCGGGCCAGCTGGTCAGGGTGCCCTTCGGCCCCAGGACCCGGGAGGGGTTCGTGGTGGGGCTGTCGGAAGCGTGCGAGGTGTCTGCCGAGAAGCTGAAGCCGCTGATCGGTCCGGTGCGGCAGGAGCCGGTGGTGCTGCCTGACCTGATGGCCTTGGCCGAGTGGATGCACGTGAGGTACCTGTGCAACCTGGTGGACGCCCTGCGGCTGATGCTGCCGGCGGAGATGCGGGGCAGCAGGGTTCACGAAAAGACCCTGCGGCGAGCGCATCTATGCCTGTCCGGCGATGCGTTGGAGGACTTCATCAGAGGCAACCAACGCGCGCCGAAGCAGTTGGAGCTGGTCGAGGCGCTGCGGATCGGGGATATTGAGACCGCGAAGCTGGATGCAGGCGCCCTCAGGGCGCTTGTAAAGAAGGGCGCGGTGGAGATCCGCGAAGGGCAGGTCCAGCGAACGCCCACGGTGCTGTCGGACGACACACGCACCAGGGACCCGGCGCCCATGCCGGAACAGGCCGCGGCGGTGGAAAGGCTGACGACGGCGCTTAAAACCGGTGGGGGTCGGTTTCTGCTCCACGGTGTCACCGGCAGTGGAAAGACCGAAGTCTATATACAGCTGATCCGAAGCGCACTGGAGCTGGGGCGCACGGCCATTGTGCTGGTGCCGGAGATCGCGCTGACGCCTCAGATGGTGACCTGGCTTCACGGTCGCTTCGGCGGCGACGCGGCGGTGCTGCATTCGGCGCTGTCGGCGGGTGAACGCTTTGACGAATGGCAGCGCATCCGTTCCGGACAGGCCCGGGTGGTGATCGGGGCAAGGAGCGCTATCTTCGCGCCGCTTGAAAATATCGGAGTGATCGTGGTGGACGAGGAACACGAGACCACCTACCAGTCCGACCGTCGTCCCCGATACGACGCCCGGGAGGTGGCCTGGAAGCGGGCGACGCAGCACGGGGCGGTGCTGGTGCTGGGCAGTGCCACACCGTCGATATCCACGTACATGCGGGCAATGCCCGGGGTTCGCCCTGAAAACCGACTGGAGTTGGTTGAGCTGCGCCATCGGGTGAAGGGTCGGCCGCTGCCCGAGGTGGAGATCGTGGACATGCGGGGCGAGTTCGAGCGGGGCAATCGTTCGATCTTCAGTGCGAAGCTGGCTTCGGAGCTGCGCCGCTGCCTGGACGGGGGGCATCAGGCCATGCTGTTCATCAATCGGCGGGGCCATTCCACATTCGTGTCCTGCCGCGCCTGCGGGTATGTGGTGAAGTGCGACCAGTGCGACGTGACCATGACCTGGCACCAAGCGGAGAATGCCCTGCGTTGCCACTACTGCGGCAAGACCCTGCCCCCGCCGAAGTCGTGCCCCCAATGCGGCAGCGGCTACATCAAGTACTTCGGTTCGGGCACCCAGAAGGTGCAGGAGGAGGTGCGCCGTCTGTTTCCCGATGCCCGGGTGCTGCGCATGGACGTGGATACCACCCGTGAGAAGGATGCCCACGAGCGCATACTCTCACGCTTCAGGAGCGGCGAGGCCAACGTGCTGGTGGGCACTCAGATGATCGCCAAGGGGCTGGACTTTCCCAACGTGGCGCTGGTGGGTGTGGTGGCGGCGGACCTGTCGCTGAACCTGCCGGACTACCGCAGCGTGGAGCGTACCTTCCAGCTGATCACCCAGGTGGCGGGCCGCGCCGGTCGGGCGGACGTGCCCGGACGGGTGGTCGTGCAGACCTACGACCCGGACCACTACGGCATAAAGCTGGCCGCCGCCCAGGACTACCGGGCTTTTTACACCCGGGAGAGCGCCTATCGCCGCGCGGCGATGTATCCGCCCTTCACGGTGATCGCACGGATCGTGTACAGCGGGGAGGACGAAGAGGCAGTCAAGGCCGCAGCCCTGGCAGACGAGGCGCGGCTGCGAGCCTTTCTGGACGAGGCAGACGCGCGCAGGGACGCCATACAGATGGCCGCGGCGGAGGCTCCCATCAGGCAGATCCGGGGGAAATACCGCTGGCAGCTGCTGCTGAAGCTGTACTTCAAAGCCGACCTGGACGCCATAGAAGCCAGGATGCAGGCCCTGGCCGACGCCGCCCCGGAGGGGGTGCGGGCGGAGCTGGAGGTCAATCCCAACAATTTGTTTTAGAGTGTGTTTCAAAATGCAGGGAGATGCAATTTCGAGTGGATTTGCCTGCATTTCAAGGCGATTTTCCGCAGGCTTAGTGGGTTCGAGCGCCC
>ONJE01000330.1 GCA_900318045.1 uncultured Eubacteriales bacterium | reverse complement strand
CATGAAAGCGAGACTATAATTAATTTAAGTATTTGCCGGTTTTCCGCAAGCCGGCATCAATACAGGATCAAAACGCTGGGTTTAGTATATGCATGTCAGTTTGTGTGCGTCTGGCCGCATGCACTTGACGCAGGTTTTTGGTCTGTGTTTCATTAACCTGCCTATGGAGGGAAAAAAAGTGATTAAAACAATCAAACGTCTGGCTGCCTGCCTTTTGATCACAGTTTTCATCTTCGGCTCTCTCACTCTCACAAGTGCTGAAGCAGCTATGAAGAAGCCCGGCAACAACCGCTTTGTGCAGTGGAACAATACTTCGTTCACAGCCTGCACCATCGCATGGAACAAAGTTTCCGGGGCAAACTATTATCAGTTGAGATGTACCTGGACCGACGGAAGCCACAATATCGGCGGTTACGTCGAGGGTCAGTACAACGGAGTCAGAATCAAAAACCTGCACTACCAGCATGTGTATTACGCACAGGTCCGCGCGCTCAAGGTTAACAGCTACGGGGAGATCACACAGTACAGCCCCTGGTCCAACATCGTGTTCATTACACCTTTCCCCAAGAATGTAACCGGCAGAAAAGGCAGCGGTATGACTGAGAAGCTGAGCTGGAACATCATCTACGGTTCCAACGGTTACAATGTGTGGCTGACCACCAACCCTTCCGGAACATGGTACTGGAATCTTTCCACTAATACAAAGGCGACTTCCACTTCCGCAACTGTCAAGAAATACAGAGGCAGTTCCCTCAAGACGTACACGAACTACTATGTAAAGGTCTACACCAGGCGTAAGAGAAACGGCGTCTTCTGCACGGTTCCGGAGCCTTATAAGGGCTACTATCAGATTTATTTCTATTACTACTACAGGTAACTGGATATAAATCACTTTCATTACAGTAATGCGATACAAATCAGTTTTACAGATGAAAGTTAAAAGATGAAAATATGAAGGCCGGCAGGCCGGTCCCTGCCGGTGTCTGCCGGCCTTCATCTACCTGCCTCATCTACCTGCCTACGGAGGAAACATGACATATAGGAAGATTTGCAAGGTTCTGGCCCTGGCCCTGGCGGCGCTGCTGGCGGCATTCGCGGCGGCCGAAGGCGCGATGGAAGCGCCCCGGTCAACGGCGGCGGTCTTTGACGCGATGCCCACGCTGCCCCCGGTGGACGCGTTGACGACGGCGGCCCCGTCGGAGGCGGCAACCCCGGAAACCCCCGACACGGAGGCGACGCCCGCCACGGAGGCGACGCCCGCCACGGAGGCGACGCCTGCCACGGAGGCGACGTTCGCCACGGAGGCGACGTTCGCCACGGAGGCGACGTTCGCCCCGATTCCCGATGCCGATATCGGGGACGACGGCATCCTGCGGGTGGAGCTGCGCTCGCTGGGCCAGCCGGTGCTTCTGAACCTGACGCTGACGGGCAGCTACGCCGTGGAAGCCGACCCGGGCTTCCGCTTCGCCTCGGGCACGAAGGTGGCCCTGACGGCGGCACAGGACCGGGTGTGGCTGGCGGTGGGCGGCCTGAGCATCGACATGGGCAAGACGCTGACGCTGACCCGCCACCTTGCGCCGGACGGCGCCGTCAGCGGCATCCGCATCGCCGAGGCCGAAAAGGACACCCTGTACTGCGGCGACCTCACCGTCACCGCCCGGGGCAGCGGCCTGCGCTGCGTGCTGGCCCTGCCGGTGGAGGACTACCTGTACGGCGTGGTGGCCTACGAGATGAGCGACAGCTTTCCCCTGGAGGCCCTGAAGGCCCAGGCCGTGGCCGCCCGCACCTACGCCATGCGGCGCAAGGCGAAGGCGGGCAACCGGGATTATGACCTGGTGGATACCACCACCGACCAGGTGTTCAAGGGCTACGATCCGCAGGCCGAGAGCGTCATCGCCGCGGTGGACGAGACCCGGGGCGTGGTCGGGCGCTACGACGGCGGCTTCGCCACCTGCTACTACACCGCCAGCAACGGCGGCCAGACCGCCCTGGCCAGCCAGATCTGGGGCGGGAAGGGCGACGACGGCTACCTGGCCATGGCGGACGACCCCTACGACCTGGAGAACCCCGGAAGCCTGCAAAACGAATTGACCGTCTCGCCGACCTGCGAGGGCAGCGCGGCGCTGAAGGCGATGCTGGAGGCGGCGCTGGGCAAGGCGATGGCTGCGGCGGGCGTGGGCGAGGGCATGTGGGCCTTCGATTCCATCGCCGCCGTGAAGCCGGTAAACCCGCGCTTCGAGGGCAGCCGGATGTATGACGGGCTGCAATTCGACCTGCGGGCGAAGCTGCTGCAGCCCGCGGCCACGCCGGAGCCCACGGCAACGCCCGAGGGCACGGCTGCCACGGAGGTCACGTTGACCCCGGAGGCCACGTTGGCCCCGGAGGTCACGTTGGCTGCGGAGGCGACGCAAACCCCGGCGCCCACCGAACCGCCCATGGAATGGGTGCTGTCCGATGAGGTTTACCCGGTGACGCTGGACGTGTTCGGGCAGGTCAAACCGGGCCTGTCCCTGGGGCTGAACGGGGGAGACTACGAGCTGATCAGCGTTCAGACGGCGACGGACGACGCCGGGGCGCCCCGGTCCTTCACACTCGTCATGCGCCGCTACGGCCACGGCGTGGGCATGAGCCAGCGCGGGGCCCAGTGGATGGCCGGAAACTACGGCATGTTCTGGCGGCAGATCCTGGCCTTCTACTACCCCGGCATGGACCTGGTTCGCATGGACTGGCCCGAAAACGCCCTGACAGACCTGGACGCGCTGCCCGCCGGCCCGGGCGCCGACCGGCCCGACCCCACCTATCGGCCCCTGCCCGAGCCGAAGGACGGCGAGCGCTACGCCACCGTGACCGCCAGCGCGCTGAACGTGCGCAGGGAGCCCTCCACCGACGCTGCCGTGATCGAGCAGCTGGCCCGTGGACGAAAGGTGGTTGTGGCCTCTGAACCCGACGCCGACGGCTGGGTAAAGGTCCACACCGGCGAGGTGGACGGGTTCGTGAAGGGGGAGTATTTGGAATTCTGATATATCGAGGCGTTGGCGGAATCGCCAGGGGTAGATCAAAGGGAACAGGGAACAGGGAACAGGGAACAGGAATGGCGGCTGACGCGATCTTTAACAACGCAAACTTGCCGGGGGTATCGGGGGCGGAGCGCCCCGATCTTAAATCGTACGCGGCGGCATGTACGCCGCGGGCGGGGCTTTTTTCACGGCAGGGAGCCTGT
>ONJE01000326.1 GCA_900318045.1 uncultured Eubacteriales bacterium | reverse complement strand
CTCGACGCCCACGGCGGAGCTCCCCACCCGCGCCCGCAGGTGCAGATTCACGTCGTCCACCAGGGCGCTCAGAGGCACGCGGAAGGTCTGGGTGCGGCGGGTGGAGGTGGCCTGTTTATAGTAGGGCAGGTTCAGGTAGTAGGGCTCCTCCGCGTCGTCCACGTACACCGCGCAGGTCAGCTTCAGCTGGTCGCCGGTGGCGGCGTGGTTCTTCACCGAGAAGCTGAGCCAGTCCTGGCCGTCCCAGCCCGCATACACCCGGTGGTCCACGTCGATGTCCTGTACATGCACCATCAGGTCCACCGGGTCCCCGGCCTCCACCTCGTTGGCGAAGATGCCGGATTCGATGGCATTTTCCACGGCCGCGTTGGAAACCGCCGGCCTTTGCAGCACCATCACGTTGCGCTCCCGGTCGAGTTTGTACTCCAGCAGCACCGGCTCGCTGCCGTCGTCGGCGTTGGAGGCCAGCCCGGCAGCGTTCGCCATCGTGCGCAGCCAGTTGGAATCCACCGATTCACGGACGACCCGCAGGCGCAGCTTCTTCTGGCCCGACCAGTTGCCGGGAATTTTGAAGGAAGCCATGATGTCGGCCAGGGAGCCTGGCATCACCAGGTCGCTGGTCAGGTGGCGGGCGTCGTCGCTCGTGACCTCCGGATTCCCTATCTCAAAGGTTTTGCCCACCTTCATCTTGTAGGTGACCGTTTCCGTCTTGTGGATAAAGTCGCGCTGGCGGGGGCTGAAGTCAAAGTCCTCGGCGCGATGGGCCACCTCCTTGCCGGTCAAAATGGGCTTAGTATTGTTCGCCATGGTAATACTGCTCTTTTCCGGCTCGTGGCAGTTGACGTGCACCGTCTGCACCAGGCTGCCCTCCGCGCCGTTCTTGTCCACCTCGCGCATTTCGACGTCAAAGGCGGCCACGGCCACGTTGCCCTCGTTCATGATGCCCAAGTCCACGTCCTCGTAATTGCCGGCCTTGACCAGCGTGTGCTGGGGGATGGCGGTCGTCATGCTCACCAGGCCCTTCAGGTTTTCAGTGAAGCTGTAATAGCTGACGCGCGGTACGGATTCATCCTTGGCTTTCTCCTCGGCGATGGCGGCGATGAAGCCTTTGTTGGCCGAAGTCAGCTCTACGCGGGTGGGGATCATGTCATAATCCTTTTCGCCTGTCTCGGCCTTTACATGGGTCTTCGGCAACTCGAACTGTGCCACCACAAAGGCGTCGGACATGGTGTTGCTGGCGGCGTCATAGGCCACGGCCCAAATGCGCCACACCACGCTGTCGGTATCGTCGACCTTCGGCGAGGCATTCCACCAATACAGGTAGGGCGCCGCACCAATGTAACCCAGCTGAAAGTTATTGGTATGCATCGTTACGTCGTAATCGTACTGCGTCACGTCCAGCTCCATATCGCAGGTCTCATCCATGGATTTTGGTGGGGTGCCCCGGATGGGGTCGATGTAGAGCCCCTTCAGCCGGTACTGGGCGTCGCCGCTGTTGTTGGTCTCCCGCTCCACATAGAAGATGGTGCTGACCACGCCGCCCTCCACCGGGCTGGTGGTCACCCGGAAATCCGTGATGTCGCCCTTCGCCAGCGCTACAGCCTTTTCGTTTTCGACGTAGAGTTGATGGTTGTTCATTTTCCAGTCGAAATACTCGATGACGCGATCGCCATCCCCGCCATTCGCCGGCTCGCACAGCGCCACAAAGGGAAGTACGGGATCGTATACCAGGTCGTCATTGGTTGGGCGCAGCGCGCCGCACATCGTGCTGGTCACCTTGGAGCGGCGATAGCCGCTCCCCATGCTGCACGCGACCTGGCCGGTCGAATAGGTGTCCAGCAGGTGGCTTATACCGGTGTGGCTGTACCAGAAGGTTCTCTCCAGGACCAGGCCCTGGTCGTAGCTGACGCTGTCGGTCTGAATATAGAATTCATACAGATCGACCGTCTTGTCGGCCTTGTTGCCCTTCCATATCACATCGGCATATCTGAAGGTGACGTTGATTTCGGGACGAGTGTAGCCGATGCTCATTTGTCCCGCCCAGCGGTTGCTGCCGTTGGCGTCCTTAACGCTCAGGTTGTAGGAAAGGTTTCCCGAAGCATCGGGCTCGAGTATGAGCGCATAGAGTTCCGAGTTATATATCACCTGGTTCCTGGGCTTGGGGAGGCCGTGCTCGTCAAAGCTGCCCGCGTTGAGCACCGCGACGAACACCAGCCCTTCGTCGCTCACCACGTCAAAGGAATAATCGTCCTTCGCGCTGTATTCCTTCCAGCTGTCCTTAAACCTAAAGTACCGACTATCCCATCCGTCGGCGCTGAACACGTCCTGCATGGAATGAACGGTGTTATCGCCCTCCCGCTTCCAGCTGAGGCGCCAGTGGGGCTTCCCGTCGAAGCCCTGGACCCTGGACAGGAAGAAGGCATAGGTATGGCCCTCAACCACTAGATACTTCACGTTGTCCCTTGCGTCGGGAATCCTGTCCAGCAGGACCGCC
Source organism: uncultured Eubacteriales bacterium (assembly GCA_900318045.1). Taxonomy (GTDB): domain Bacteria; phylum Bacillota; class Clostridia; order Christensenellales; family Aristaeellaceae; genus UBA2862. Next base: position 788 of record ONJE01000326.1, on the reverse strand, counting down.
ATGTCGGGCTTTAGCTTGGAATAGTCCTGGGGATCCTGGTGGGCGGCCTCCTCGGGCTCGGACGCATTGTCCTCGGCATTCATGTAGTGATCCAACAGGTTCGCCTCGACCTTCGGGTACAGCTGGCCGTGGAGGAAGTTCCAGGTGTAGCTGAAATCAATGAAGAACACCGTCGCGCCCACGGTGAGGGCGCAGCCGTAGGTGACCGTGAACCCGCTGGGCTGCTTGTCCTGTATGGACAGGCGCACCATCACGTTCAGGTTTGCAGAGAACTTCACATAGGCCTCCAGGAAGCCCTTGATGCCCACGCCCAGCTGGGCGCTGAAATAGATACCGATGCTGATGTCAATCTCCTTGATGATCTCGTAAATCCTGGGCAGAAGACGGGAGAAAACAGGGACCGGCCACCTCTCCATTGCTTCGCTGAGGACAGTGTGGTTTGTTGCCGCTAAGCACTTTGTGGTGACCGACCAGGCATCATCCCATCCAAGTCCCTCTTCATCCAGCAGTATGCGCATCAGTTCCGCAACCGCAGTTGCGGGATGAGTGTCATTGAGCTGGAAGACTGCTTTCTCCGGAAGCTTAGTGATGTCATCATTATTCTTTTTGAAGTCTGCGACTGCGCTCTGAAGGCTGGCAGAGACGAAGAAGTAACCCTGCCTGAGTCTGAGCTCCTTTCCCTCATCGGTGCTGTCATCAGGATAGAGGACATCGGTCAGCTGCTCCGCAGCGCGGCGCTGCTCCATGACCGTATTGTAGTCCTGGTCGTCAGAGGTGACGGCGCGGGC
>ONJE01000085.1 GCA_900318045.1 uncultured Eubacteriales bacterium | reverse complement strand
CCCGCAGGCTTGCTGGCGGCAAGTCAAGGGACTTCAACGCCGGTATGGCGGAAAAGTCGCCGCAGGATTGTATAGGTTTAGGTTGAGATTAGTATTACCGCCCGCTCTCGTCCGACCTTGGCGGACGGGCGCGCTTGATCTTGTAAAGCTCGCTGTCGGCGGCCTCGATCATGGCGTTGGCATCCATGCCCGGGTGGTACTCGCCCACGCCGATGCTGAAGGCCAGCGTATAGGGCTTGTGGGATTCGTCGTTCAGGGCTTTCAGGTTCGTGTGGATGTTCTCCAGCAGGCGGTCGGCCTCCTGTTTGCTGGATTCGATCACCACGATGAACTCGTCGCCGCCGTAGCGGGCGATGTAGGGGCGGCGGCGGAAGTTGTCGCCGCAGGCCAGCTTCAGGGCCTTCGAGGCCCGGATCAGCGCCTCGTCGCCCTCCAGGTGGCCGTAGGTGTCGTTGATGGTCTTGAAGTAATCCAGGTCCATCATGAGCAGGAACAGCTTTTCGGAGTGGTTGGCGCACTTGTACTCCAGAAAGCTGAGCAGGTTCTGGCGGTTGTTCACCTGGGTCAGTTTGTCCATGGAGATCTGCTGGGTCGAGGTACCCATGTACAGGCACAGCAATTCAATGGTGATGGCAACGCTGATGATCGGGAAGCCTTCGCCTGCCCGGGTCAGCAGCCACGCGATCAGCAGACACAGCGGGAAGGATGAAACCAGGTGCATGTGGCTGCGCTTGATGGGGTCGGTTTCACTGCGGGCATGGTTCAGCAGCCTGAAACTGAACACCGTGGTGATCGCCACCAGCAGGCCCATCTCGAGCTGGAACAGCTTTCCGCGGACGTAGCCGTTTTCATCAATGGTGAACAGGGCGTGGGTCCACAGGTTGCTGATGACCAGTATCACCATCAGCGCCAGCGGTATGGCGGAGATCATGACCTTCTTGCGGGTGGTGAACAGGTTGCCCCGACACTCGGTATCGGCATAGCCGCACCATGCGAACACGCCGCAGCACAGCATGATATGGTAGACCGTCTTCAAAAACCATGAGGCGTGACGGGTGAGGAAGACAGGGGGAAATACGCGGTTGACCAGCGTAAACAGGAAGTTCGCGATAAAGCTGATCAAAAAGCCCACCAGCGCAAAGTGGAGCCAGCGCTCGGACGCGGAATTGGAAGAGCGCTGATCCGACCAGTATTTGCACAGCCAGACGATAATGATGCAGAACAGGTATATCTCTGCGTACAGTATAGCTTCCATCTCTGATCCTTTCAGCACTGTCACTTCAGGTTGTGGGGGGCGTACCCCCCCCTTATATACAGTCTTAAGATTAATTATACTACATAAACATGGATTTGAAAATACGGTGAAAACGAAATTGCAAAATTTCGCCGTTAACTCTATGTAAATGTTAGCATGTAACCTATACATGTAACCGTTATTTTTTCACCAAAGCGTTGCATTGGAACCCTCTACATGCTATAATTTATAGTGCGAAATTATGAAAGGAATGACTACCATGCGCTGTTCGTATTTGCTTCGTGTGGGATTATTGTTTTTCTTACTGACATTGCTGCTGGGAGTGGGCATCGTCGCCCATGCCTCCTCGGAAGACGCGGTTTGGCCCGAGAGCCCGGGCACCGACGTGCAAACAGATGGCAAGCTGATCATCGATGCCAGCCATATGGACCAGGGCTATGTCATGTGCTGCGTGTCCGCGCCGACGAACCACGGCCTGAAGATACGCGTGACCTACAACGGCGCGCAGTTGACATACGACCTGGACAACGCTGGCGACTATGAGGTCTTCCCGCTGCAGCTGGGCTCGGGGAAATACGAATTCGCGCTGTTTGAGAACGTGAAGGGGTCGAAATACTCCGCCCAGGGCAAGGTGGTGCTGTCGGCGAAGCTGGCGGATGAGAATGCGGCCTTCCTGGTGCCAAACCAGTATGTAGACTACGTGCGCACCACCAACGCGGTGATCAAATCCGACGAGCTGGCCACCCAGGGCGATGTGTACAACGCCGTGCTGGATTTTATGAAGAGCGAATTTTCCTATGATTTCGTGCGGGCCAAGACTATCCCCGCGGGCACGCTGCCGGAGATCGAAGAATGCTTTGATAACCGCGCCGGGGTCTGCCAGGACCTGTCGGCCATTATGGTGTGCATGCTGCGGGTGCAGGGCATTCCCGCCAAGCTGATGATCGGCTATGCCGACAAGTACTATCACGCCTGGACGGTGGCCGTAGTGGACGGCAAGGAGGTCTTCTGCGATCCCACCCACGAGATCGGCTGCATCGACGCGAAGAAGTATACGATCGAGCGCTTCTACTGATTTCAAATCCATTTAAGGAAATACCGTACAATTTGGGCTGCAGCCTGACGGATGACTTTCAGCCATCCACAGCCTGCAAATTCCTTGACTTGCCTAAGATCAATCCAAAGCAATACATACATTAACGGGAGGTTTATCACATGGCCGGAAAGAAACGTGGGCTCGGATCTGCGGAGCTGTCCAGCTTCTGCAGCCAGGTAGCGCTGATCCTCAGCGCAGGTTTGCCGCTCTATGACGGCATGGAGACGCTGGCGGAGACGGCCAGGGGCAGCGAATACGCCGACCTGTACGAAAATGTCAGCAAGGCCGTCAACGAGACCGGGTCGCTGTACCAGGCGCTCCAGCGCGACGACCGCTGGCCCACCTACCTGGTGGAGATGACGGGCATCGGCGAACAGACCGGCCAGCTGGAGAACGTGATGAACGACCTGTCGGAATACTATGCCCGTGAGGACCGCATCCGCTCCTCCGTGATCGGTGCCATCACCTATCCGCTGGTGCTGGGCGTCATGCTGGTGCTGATCATCGCCATCATGCTGTGGAAGGTGCTGCCCGTGTTCCAGCGGGTGCTCAACAGCATGGGCGCCGAGATGTCCGCCTCGGGCAACACGCTGATGCACCTGGGCTCCACCATCGGCTGGGTGGTGCTGGCCCTGGTGGCCGTGGTGGTGCTGGCCGTGGTGATTTGCGCCCTGCTGATGAAGACCAGCGCCCGGGACAGCGTGCTGAACTTCATCCGAAAGATTTTCCCGCCGATGCGCAACCTGAGCATGAAGCTGGCTTCGTCCCGCGTGGCCAGCGTGCTTTCCATGATGCTGCACAGCGGCTTCCCCACCAACGAGGCATTCCGCCTGCTGCCCTCGGTGCTGTCGGACGGCGAGGCCGCCGAAAAGGTGCAGGGCATCCGCAGGGACTTGGACAACGGCATGGCCTTTGCCGACGCGATATCCAATTCCAAGCTGTTTGACCCGCTGCACGACCGCATGATCCGCATGGGCGTGGCCGCCGGCCGCGAGGATCAGGTGATGGGCAAGATCGCCGGCCTGTACGAAGAGCAGGTCGAGGAAGGCATCGACCGCCTGGTGGCCATCATCGAGCCCACCCTGATCGCCCTTCTGGCGGTGGTTATCGGCGCGGTGTTGCTGTCTGTGATGCTGCCCATGGCCGGCATACTGTCCAGCATGCTTTGATGGGTTCACTCATAGCTGTGTAAGGAGGCGATGGGCGAATGGCATACAAGCGGGAAATAGCGATCGTGCTTTTGATGATAGTGCTGCTGGGCGGCGTGTGGATGCTGGTCAATCGCGTGGGCAGCAGCAGCGGCGCGGCCCAGACGGAATTTGTCACCGAGGCCGTGCACAACGCTGCGCTGACCTGCTACGCGGTGGAGGGGGCCTACCCCACGAACCTGGAATACCTGCGCACCCACTACGGGCTGGCATACGACCAGTCGAGATATTTGGTTCGCTATGATTCCTTCGGCTCGAATCTGATGCCCGATATTTCTGTAACGGAAGTGGAGGCGAGCGATTCGTGAGCGGAAAACACAAGAGGGTACAGCACAGCATGCAGGGCGTATTCGTGTTCGTGCTGCTGGGGCTGTTTGCGGTGATGTCAACGCTGATGGTGCTGTTGGGCGCGCAGATGTACCGAAATACGGTGGATCACTCCACCGCCAACAATGAAGACCGCGTGTTGGGCGCCTACGTGCGCAGCATGATCCGCGCCGAGGACACCAGCGGCGCCATGGAAATCGGCGAATACAACGGCGTAAAGACGCTGGCGATGCGGGAGGACCTGGACGGCGAAACTTATGTCACCTGGCTGTACTGCTACGACGGCAATATGTACGAGTGGTTCACCAGCGACGACGGCGATTTCAGGCCCGAATCCGGCACGGCCATCTGCCCGGCGCAGAGCTTCGAGCCCCACCTGGAAAACGGCCTGCTGACGGTGGACATGACCAACGCCAAGGGCGTGCGGGAAACGGTGCGGGTAGCCCTGCGCTGCGCGCAGTAGAAGAGGTGCGAGATGAGAAACAGAAATCGATCCAATGTGCTTTTGGTGGAGATCCTCATCGCGGTGCTCTTCTTCATGCTGTCCGCCACGGTGCTGGTGAGGGTATTCGTTACCGCCAGGAACATGACCGTGCGCTCCGGGGTGGAATCCGTGGCCGTCGCCGACGCCCAAAACGTGGCGGAGTCGCTGTACGCCGCCGGGGACATCGACCAGGCGCTGTCGGATATGGGCTTTTACAGCTCCCACGGCGCGTGGACCCTGGACCGGGGCGACTATACCCTGTATGTGGACGGCAAGGCCGAGCCCACCGAGGCCGGGGAACTGTGGTCCGGCACGGTGAGCGCCTTCTACAAGCTGCGCAATCCCGACGCCGCCCGGGCGGAGGATGAACAGCTGTTTTCGCTGACCTGTACGCGGTACAAGGGGGTGGCGCAGTCATGAGGCGCAAGATGAATGTTTCCTTTGGCCCCGGCGCCGCCTCGCTGATACTGATCGTGGTCATACTGAGCATGGGCGTGCTGGGCATGCTGGCGCTGATGAATGCCCGCAACGACGCCAAGCTGAGCAACCGCAGCATGGAAGTGGTGGCCGCCGGCTTTGCGCTGAACGACAAGGCGGAGCGCGGCATAGCCGAGCTGGACGCGGTGCTGGCCCGGTGCGCAGTGTCGACCTTCTCCGACGAGGCCTATTTGGCTGCGGTGCGGGGCAACCTGCCGGACGGTATGCTGATGGGCCAGGAGGATCGGATCGTCAGCTGGGAGCTTTCCGATGGCCTGCGCACGCTGAGCTGCGCGGTGGAGGTCATGCCCCTGGGCGAAAAGGAGCGGCTGCGCTGGCGCGAGCACCGGCTGACGGCGGTAACGGAGGACATATGGAACTGAGAGAGATATTGCACAAGGCCTATGAACTGGGCGGTTCGGATATATTCATCATTCCCGGTGCGCCAGTGACCTGCAAGGTCAAAGGCGACATGAAGCCCCTGACCGACGACATCGTGAAGCCTGCGGCCACCGAGTCGCTGGTGCGCGAGGCTTATGAGATGGCCCATCGCGACATTGCCAAGCTGTATGATGAGGGCGACGACGACTTCTCCTTCGCGCTGGCGGGCCTGAGCCGCTTCCGCTGCAACGCCTATGTGCAGCGCGGCACCGTGGCGGCCACCTGCCGCATGGTGGCCTTCGGCCTGCCTGATCCACGGTCGCTGGGCATACCGGACCTGGTGATGGAGCTGACCAAGAACCTGAACGGCATGATCCTGGTCACCGGCCCCGCCGGCAGTGGCAAGAGCACCACGCTGGCCTGTATGGTGGACCGCATCAACACAGAGCGCCACGGTCACATCGTGACCATCGAGGACCCCATAGAGTACATACACAACCATAAGCAGTCGCTGGTCAGCCAACGCGACGTGCCCAACGACGTACCCACATTTGCCCGCGCACTGCGCGCGGCGCTGAGGCAGGCGCCGGACGTAATCCTGCTGGGCGAGATGCGCGACCTGGAGTCCATCCGCATCGCCATCACCGCGGCCGAGACCGGCCATCTGCTGCTGTCCTCGCTGCACACCACCGGCGCATCCAAGACTGTGGACCGCATACTGGACACCTTCCCTGCCGAGCAGCAGGCACAGGTGCGCATGCAACTGTCCATGGTGCTGCGGGCCGTGGTGTCCCAGCGGCTGGTGCCCAAGAAAGAGGGCGGCCAGGTGGCGGTGTTCGAGGTCATGACCGTAAACCCCGCGGTGCAGAACCTGATCCGCGACGGGCGCACCCACCAGATCGACAACGCCATATTCGGCGGCGCCGGACAGGGCATGATCTCCATGGACGGCGAGCTGCAGCGGCTCTATCGGGCGGGCACCATCACCCGCGAGGTGGCGCTGACCTACGCCGTCAGCCCCGAGACGCTGGCGAAGCGCCTGTGACGCGCGTTTATATTTGAAACAAACCACCGGAGGTTTTGCGATATGTTGACCATCGATTCTTTGAGGACCTATGGCGCGAACGTGGAAGAGGGCCTGGGTCGCTGCATGAACAAAGAGCCGTTTTACCTCAAGGTTGTAAGCATGGTGAAGGACGACGTGGACGGCAGCTTTGCAAAGCTGAAGGCGGCGATGGCCGAACGCAACGCCCAAAAGACCTTCGAGGCGGCCCATGCGCTGAAGGGCTCCACCGGCAATGTGGCGCTGACGCCGATCTTCAAGCCGGTGTGCGCGCTCAGCGACATGTTGAAGGGCCACACGGACGCGCCGATGGGCCCCGAGTGTGACAAGCTGGCGAACGAGGCCCTTGAACAGTACGAGCGACTGAAGGCGCTTTAAGAGACGAATACTGACCCTTATCGATTGGAGGATTGGCCACATGGCGGATACTGTGCGGATTACGATGATGGGAAGCTTTCTCATCTATATCAACGAACAGCGTGTCGAAAACCCGGTCAGCAAGTCCCGCAAGGGGACCGCGCTGATGGAGTTCCTGGTGCTGCACAGGGGTCGCTCCGTGCCCAATTCCCAGCTGTTGCACGCCCTTTGGCCAGAGCACAGCGTTTCCAACCCGGAAAATGCCCTCAAGACGCTGGTCAGCCGCATGCGCACGCTGTTGAACCAGATGTCCGAAGGCATGGGCAGCTGCATCGTGTCCGACCGTGGCGCCTACCATTGGCAGAGCCTTCCGGACATGAAGATCGACGCGCTGGAGCTGATGGACCTGTTCGATGAGGTGCCCCTGGAGCGGAATGTTGGACGGCAACGGGAAATGTACCAGCAGATCCTGGAGCTGTATCAGGGCGACCTTTACCAAACCGGTGATTTGGACGGCGACACGGGCTTTGCCCAGCAGCTGCACACCCAGTACCTCACTTCGGTGTACAACTATATCGAACTGCTGCGCAAGGCGGAGGATTACAACGAAATCTGTGGTGTGTGCCGCACCGCCCTCGAGGTGGACAGCTTCGACGACCGGCTGCACATCGAGCTGATGAAGGCGATGATCAGCATGAATCGCACCAGCGACGCGCTGGTGCAGTACAAGCACGCCACCAACCTGACCTATCGCTACCTGGGCGCCCCGCCCAGCCCTGAGATGGCCGCCTTCTACCAGGAGATGAGCCGCAATCGCCAGACACTGAAGGACAACCTGGAGGCCATTCGCCAGGAATTGCACAACAGCGGCACGGAGCGCGGCGCCTTTGTGTGCGATTACGAGATGTTCAAGGCTATCTACAATCTGGAGATGCGCAACCTGGAGCGCCTGGGCACCACGATGTTCCTGGGCATCATCATGGTGGGCGAGTCTGACGAGGGCAACTACGACAGCATTCGCCAGGAGAACATCATGAACGGCTTGGTGGATATACTGCGTGACAACCTGCGCAAGGGAGATATCATCACCCACTTCAGCGCCAATGTTATCGCGTTGCTGCTGCCCACCGTCAACTACAAGACCGGCAACATGGTCATGGAGCGCATTCGCAAGCTGTTCTTCCAGCGCTTCCCGAATTCCGATATCCCCTTCAATTACCGCCTGGGCCTGTTGGGCAAGGACGCCTTTACCGTGTCTGCCAGGGAGGCCGAGGAAGAAGGAAACTGATCGAATCCTTCAGCAATGCCAAACGGGCAGGCGGCAAAAGCCGACCTGCCCGTTTACAATCCTAAAATGTAAAAAGTTGAGGCAATCCTGTTATTTCGATAAATACCTATTGCTTTTTAGCGTTGACTGTAGTATAATAACACTTGCGTTCGACGAAGCGCGAATGCGCTGATGTAGCTCAGTAGGTAGAGCGCATCCTTGGTAAGGATGAGGTCGCCGGTTCGAATCCGGCCATCAGCTCCAGCTCTGCACGTAAGTTTTGATACAAAGCTTGCGTGCAGCTTTTTGTATATTGGCGTGAGAGATTATGCAGAAATGAGCTTATTCACCGTGAATATGGCTCATTTCTGCATAATTCGTTTCTTGACCTGCAAAAGTGGCCGGCACTTCCATCTATCCCATCTGTCATCGTACTCCGTTTTCAGCCTCATTTCATGCCTTTACCGGAGCAGATGTGGCGTTTTGCCGGTATCCGTTGACAAGTGTTGACTTGTGTTGACATGTGTTGACAGTTACAATCTACCGGGTGCTTTTTTTATATTGGGGTGGAAATTGAAAACAAGCTGTGATATGATGG
>ONJE01000325.1 GCA_900318045.1 uncultured Eubacteriales bacterium | reverse complement strand
AGAGTGTGTTTCTAAAATGCCTGAAGCGCAATTGGCTGGAAACTCCGTTGCAGTTACGGCGTCTTTGCCTGCATTTCTGTGTTGATTTTCCTTGACTTGCCGCCAGCAAGCCTGCGGAAAATCGCCTTGAAATGCAGGCAAATCCACTCGAAATTGCATCTTCCTGCATTTTGAAACACACTTTAGGTGTCGACGCGGCCTGAACTTCCCGCTCTTCGTGGAAACCGACCGCAACATGCCTCTTGGCCTCTGGCTTGACGCAGAAGTAAGAGAACTGCTTGGCTCGACCCATGTGCACAGCCCCCTCCTTGGGCGTCTTGCGTTGCGTCCTGGTTGGCACAGCTGTACTGTGCCCTTTACCGACTGGATCGGGAAGAAAGGGGAAGATGGGCGGCTCATGCAGCGCCGGGATAAAATCTGGATCGAATGCGAGGGGGAGGGGGACCAGATGCAGATTTCTGATAGGAGAGGGTTGAAAATCATCCCCAACGGCTGGTATAGATATAAAACATGGCCAGATCAGCCCTTTCCCTGGATTGTTTCAGACAGGATAAGGCTGTTGCGGCCTCTATTGCAGAACGAGGTCAAAGCGATCTGCACTACCCATGGCGTGAAGACACAACCTGTAGATACATCTCATTGCCACTCTGATGATATCAGCGAGAAAAACAAGAGCGTCCGGTTCCCGGTTCCGGACGCTGTTGAAAGGATGAGTCATAGCTAAAAGTTACAATGTAACTATGACATGTATATTATAATCGATTGATGTTACTATGTCAAGGTAGTGCACTAAAGTTTTGAGCAATTTAACACATTGCCGCCAGTACAGTGAAATGAAGGTAAGATAAAAACGTCCAGCCGTGATGATAAGCAGCTGAACGCAAGTGGGAAATGATACTGCCACCTTTTTTTGTTGTGCGCCCAATAGGAGCAATAACTTGTTGGTGGATGTTCAGTACAAAACCGCCGACAGTGTCACTCCTTCACTGTTACGCTGTCTGCTCGTATGAAGGGGATTCGTAACACCCGTCGATGCCCTTCTCATGCCGCTTATCACGATCTCTTTGACAATACCATGACCCGCCGGTAGCTCAGCGCGGCCAGCAGCGCTGCGGCCAGCGTGAACAACAGCGCCAGCAGCCGGTGGTCCATGCGCAGGCCGAGCACCACCGCCAGCACCGTCAGCCCCATGACCACGAACATGTTGGGCAGCATGTAGATGGCCACCGCCGCGCTCTGCTTGATGACTTCGATCTCGTTCTCCCAGTCCAGGCGCATGTGGCGGATACCGCAGACGCAGCCCCATGCCGTGGAGAAGGCGCACAGCGCAAGGCCGAGCAGCAGGTACAAGGCCGTGTCTGCAAACGGTACCCGCGCGGCTACGCAAAGGCACAGCGTGGCAAAGGCCATGAACGGCATCGTCAGTGCCAGGTTGAACAGCATCTTGCCTTGGTACAGCGTCTTCTTCTCAATCGGCAGGCTCTGGACGATCCAGTAATTCTTCCCCTCCAGCGACGGCGAGCAGGCCGTGGTGGCCACCATGCCGATGAAGAAATAAACGATGAACGGTATGGCGGGCCGGAGCATGGCCGAATCCACGGGCGCACCCCGGGTGACGACATGAATGATCCTGTCCGGCCCGATGACGAGGGTGACGATCCCCACCAGTGCGGCCAGGATCTCACCTAATCCGCCGTTGACCATGTAGGCGGTGGAGCCGGTGAAGCGCCTGAGCTCCTTGAAAGCGATGGCGACCACCGGGTGGCGCTGTCGCTGGGCCGTCATGCGGAACCCCCTGGACGCCGCGTGGGATTTCAACGCGGAATTGATCTGCCGGTAGGAACGGCCCACGACGGCGAAAACCACCGTGAACAGCACCGCGCTGACCCCTGCCAGCAGCAGCATGGCGGGGACGTTCAGCTGTGTGACCGCGTCCGAAAACCACTTGGCGGGCAGGTAGACCCGCGCCGTGTCGCCGGTCATCCGTGAGGCAGTCTCCAGCGTCGCCTGTACCCTGTCGTTGCGGAACACGTCCTCGACGATGAAGCGCAGGGCGAAGCAGAAGAGGACGAACGCCAGCGTCAGCACCGTCTGCACGATGTTCGTTCGCCTGAACCCCGCGCTGATCCGGGCGATCAGGAAGCCCAGGAAGGCCGCGCCCAGCATCGGGATGACCGGCAGGAGGAGCGACAGCACCAGCCACACGGGCCAGACAACCCAGGACGGCCGGGCATAGATGCCGTAGCCGATCAGCATCGAAAGCGCTATGCTCAGATACCAGGGCAGGCTCTGCAGGTACATGTAAAGGAACTTGCAGCCAGCCACGGTTCGCGCCTCGAAGGGCAGCGACATCAGCATGTCGTATTCCCTAAAATTGAACAGATAGCCGTTGGTCTTGAACAGTGTGAACACGAAGCTGAGCAGGCTGATGGTCAGCGCGCACAGCACCGGAGAGGCGTCGATCATGCCATACCGCCCGTAGCCCATGCACATGGCGATACAGAATGCCATCACCATCCCGTACAGGCAGAGGACGCCGACGGTATTCCCCACGATGCGGTGGCGCTTCTTTTTATCGGTGGTGTGTCGGTAGATGTTCCACCGGTTCGTGGACAGGAGCAGCGCCTTCAATAGCACGATCCCGTTATTCATCGCTTTCCGCCTCCAAAAACGCCTCTTCCAGGGAATGGCCCTCGGTCAGCTCCTTCATGCTGCCCGCGGCGATGATCCGACCGTGCTTGATGATGGCTACCTTGTCGCACAGCTTTTCCGCCACGTCCAGCACGTGGGTGGAGAAGAATATGGCCGTGCCATCCTGGCACATCTCGCGCATAATCTCCTTCAGGGTGAAGGCCGCCTTGGGGTCCAGCCCCACGAAGGGCTCATCCAGCACCAGCAGCTTCGGCGCGTGGAGCAGCGCGGAGATGATGGCCAGCTTTTGCTTCATGCCGTGGGAGTAGGCCCCGATGAGGTCGCCAAGGTCGCCGGTGATCTCAAACAGGTCGGCGTACTTCTTAATGCGCTGCTCCCGCAGGGCCGCGTCGATGCCAAACACATCCGCCACAAAATTGAGGTACTGTATGCCCGTCAGGTTTTCGTACAGGTCGGGGTTGTCGGGAATGTAGGCGGTCACCCGCTTGCAGGCGATGGGCTCATCCTTCACGGAATGGCCGTCGATAAAGATATCGCCCTCGGTGAAGTCCAGCACCCCCACAACGGCGCGGATCGTCGTCGATTTGCCCGCGCCGTTGTGGCCGATGAAGCCGCAGATGTCCCCGGGCATCAC
>ONJE01000318.1 GCA_900318045.1 uncultured Eubacteriales bacterium | reverse complement strand
CAGACCCGGATGCTGGCCGAGGGCTTTGACACGCCTATCGAGGGTGATCTGCCCTCCGAAGAAGAAGCCCTCGCCTTCGCCGAGGGCGGCGAATCCGCCGAAACGCCCGACGCCGAACCCACCGAGGAACCCCTGGAGGCCTTACCGACCGCTGACAGCGACACACTGTTCTTCAACCTGACACCGGGTTCCACGGGCAGCGCGGTCACCTCTCTCCAGAGCCGGCTGCTGGAGCTGGGCTACCTGGAGATGCCCAGCACCCTGTACGACGAGGCCACCCGCCAGGCGGTTATGGCGTTCCAGAATGCCATCGGCGTGGAGCCCACCGGCGAGGCCTCGGCTTCCCTGCAGCGATACATCTACAGCAAGGCCGCACCGGACGCCACAGTACACTTTGAGGCCACCGGTGACAGCTATGCCTCTCTGCAATGGGGCAATACCGGCGATGCGGTGACGAACCTCCAGCGCCGGTTGTGGGAACTGGGCTTCCTGAACAAGGACGATGTTAAGGATAGCATCGGTACCTTTAACGATGCCACCCGCCAGGCCGTGGTGGATGCCCAGCTGAAGATGGGCTACGGTAGCGCCGACGGCGTAGCGGGCGTCGAGTTCCAAAGCTTCCTGTTCTCAAAGTACGGGGACAAGCTGAAACAGCGGAAGAAACGATGAGCAACGAAACAAGTGACGCAGGTTGCAAAGGACAGATTGATACCAGTGGCGGCGCATGCGCCGCCACTGCAACATGTGGGAACGCCGATGTGTCGCCCGACCCGCGTTCTGTCGCATCATCATGCCATGCCGACGGTGGATTAACCTCTTCACAATATGCCCATCATCGCCCCATTTTTTTCTGCAACTTAATTGATTTTCATGGTTCATTATGTTATGATAGCAATGATTAACGCTGCCAGTCATCGTTTGCGCGGGCCGGCGGTGTGTCGGTGCGCCCTGAGCTGGCGCGCCGCATATCACTCAGAGAAGAGGGAAAGCATGTTCAAAATCGTCAAGAAGCAGCCTCTGAACCCGACCGTCACCAAGATGGTCATCGAGGCACCGCTGGTCGCCCGCAAGGCGAAGGCGGGTCAGTTCATCATCCTGCGCGCCAGCGATGATGGCGAGCGCATCCCGCTGACCATCGCCGGCTACGACCGCGAGGCAGGCACCGTAGACATCATCTTCCAGATCGTCGGCGGCACCACCATGGAGCTGAACACCCTGAACGAAGGCGATTACCTGCCCGATTTCGTGGGCCCGCTGGGCAAGGCCAGCGAGGTCGAGGGCTTCAAAAAGGTCGCCGTCGTGGGCGGCGGTGTGGGCTGCGCCATCGCGCTGCCCGTTGCCCAGGCGCTTCACGCCAACGGCTGCGAGGTTCACTCCATCGTGGGCTTCCGCACCAAGGATCTGGTCATCCTTGAGGACGAATTCAACGCATGCTCCTCAAAGGTGTGCATGATGACCGACGACGGCAGTTACGGCACCAAGGGCCTGGTCACCAACGCCCTGGAGGAACTCATCAAAGAGGGCAACCAGTACGACGAAGTCATCGCCATCGGCCAGGTGATCATGATGAAGTTTGTCTGTCAGCTCACCAAGAAGTACAACATCCCCACCGTGATCTCCATGAACCCCATCATGATCGACGGCACCGGCATGTGCGGCGGTTGTAGGCTGACCGTCGGCGGCGAGACCAAGTTCGCCTGCGTGGATGGCCCCGACTTCGACGGCCATCTGGTGGATTTCGACGAGGCCATGCAGCGCGGCGCCATCTACCGCGACTTCGAGCAGCACACGCGGGATGAGTTCTGCAACCTCATGAATAAGGAGGTCAAATAAAATGGCTGAGAGAAATATGAGTCTGAAAAAGTGCCCGATGCCGTCCCTGGATCCGAACTACCGCAACAAGGTGTTCGAGGAGGTCGCCACCGGCTACACCTATGATATGGCCATCGAGGAGGCTCGCCGCTGCCTGAACTGCAAGAACAAGCCCTGCGTCAGCAAGTGCCCCGTGCAGATCGACATTCCCGCCTTTATCGAGCGTCTGGCCAACGAGGACATCGAGGGCGCGTTCGAGATCATCAACCGCTCCTCCTCACTGCCCGCCGTGTGCGGTCGCGTGTGTCCCCAGGAGACCCAGTGCGAATCCAAGTGCGTGCGCGGCATCAAGGGCGAACCGGTGGGCATCGGCCGCCTGGAGCGCTTCGTGGCCGACTGGCACCGCGAGCACTCTACCCAGGCCCCCAAGGCTCCTGCGTCCAATGGCCACAAGGTGGCCATCATCGGCGCCGGCCCCGCTGGCCTGACCTGCGCGGGCGACCTGGCCCGCATGGGTTACAAGGTGACCGTGTACGAGGCCCTTCACGTGGCCGGCGGCGTGCTTTCCTACGGCATCCCCGAGTTCCGCCTGCCCAAGGCCATCGTCAACAAGGAGGTTGACAACCTCAAAGCGCTGGGCGTGGACGTTGAGACGGATATGGTTATCGGCAAGGTGCTGACCATCGACGAACTGTTCGAGATGGGTAACGAGGCCGTGTTCATCGGCTCCGGCGCAGGCCTCCCCCGCTTCATGAATATCCCGGGCGAGTCCCTGAAGGGTGTGTACTCCGCCAACGAATTCCTGACCCGCATCAACCTGATGAAGGCCTACCGCGACGGCAGCAAGACCCCCATCCGCCACGGCAAGAAGGTCGCCGTCGTGGGCGGCGGCAACGTTGCCATGGACGCGGCCCGTTGCGCCAAGCGTTTGGGCGCGGACGAGGTGTACATCGTGTATCGCCGCTCCATGAACGAGCTGCCCGCCCGCGCTGAGGAAGTCGAGCACGCCCAGGAGGAAGGCATCATCTTCAAGACCCTCTGCAACCCCGTGGAGGTGCTGGGCTATCACAACGCCGAGAATCCCCGCGATCCCCGCAACGGCGAGGTCATCGGCATGAAGTGCGTGGAGATGGAGTTGGGCGAGCCCGACGCCTCCGGCCGCCGCCGCCCCATCGTGAAGGAAGGCAGCGAATTCGTGCTGGACATCGACACCATGATCATGGCCATCGGCACCTCCCCCAACCCGCTGATCCGTTCCACCACCCCGGGTCTCGAAGCCAACAAACACGGCTGTATCGTCACCCAGGGAGAGGACGGCCTGACCAGCCGCGAGGGCGTGTACGCCGGCGGCGACGCCGTCACCGGCGCGGCCACCGTCATACTGGCCATGGGCGCAGGCAAGAATGCCGCCGCAGCCATCGACGAGTACATCAAGAGCAAGTAAGGGCCTGTGCACAAATTATTCATACATTATACTTGCCTGAATCCGCCATTGCTGCGTTGTCGTCGGTCAACGTGCCCCGGCACGCCTCCCTCCTCC
>ONJE01000262.1 GCA_900318045.1 uncultured Eubacteriales bacterium | reverse complement strand
CTTTTCCTTCATCGCGTTGGTCTCCTTCCACGGCATCTTCGGCACCCCCCTCGTGCCGATTCTACCAGGAAGTCTTACCTATGTCCTGACACAAACCCTTACCTATGTCCTGAAACTTTCTATTACCGATGTCCTGAAACTGGACACACTAGCCACTAGCCACTAATCACTAACCACTCAATTCTGATTCATCGAGCCTCAGCTCGACAAATCAGAATATACCCCCACAGGAGGACAAGCATGTCCCGACAAAACCGAACCACCTTCGGCGCGATCGGCCTGGTATTGGGGCTGGTCGCGCTGATGCTGATACTGATATTGACGGCGGTGCACACCGTGGGCACCGACGCGGACCTGTACTTCAAATTGCAGGCGAAATACGGGGTGCTTTCCGACGCGGGGGTCACGGAAGGGGAATTGAAGGACATCGACCAGAGGATGGCCCGGTACCTGCTGGGGGACGTGGGGCCGCTGACGGAAAACCCGCCCTTCAACGACCGGGAGATGGCCCACATGGCGGACTGCCTGCGGCTGTTTGCGCTGCTGCGGAAGGTGCGCAGCCGGTTGGTTCCCTGGGCGGTGCTGTTGATCGTGGGCGGGGCGTACCTGTTGCAGGACCGGCGCAGGGCGCGAAGGTGCGCCTGGCTGGCCCCGCTGGTGCTGCTCATCCCGCTGGGGGGCCTTGCGATATGGGCGTGCGCGGATTTCGACGGCGCGTTCACGTTCATCCACCGGGTGCTGTTTGACAACGACCTGTGGCTGCTGGACGAGCGGACGGACCTGCTGATCCGCATCTGCCCCGAGGAAATGTTCGCGGCCATGGGGCTGCGCATCGCGCTGTCAAGCGGGTTGGCGATGGCCGGGGTGACGGCGCTGGCCTATATCTGGCCGAAAATGAAGAGGAACGGGGGAGACACATGGAACGGCAACCGAGTTACGCGGCGCGCTGCCGCGCAAAGGCCGAAGACCTTCGACGTCGGGGGGAAGCGCTGATCCTGTCGGTGGAATCCAGCTGCGACGAGACCGCCGTGGCCGTGGTGCGCAACGGGCGCGAGCAGCTGGCGAACGCCATCGCCAGCCAGATCGACACCCACGCGCTGTACGGCGGCGTGGTGCCGGAGATCGCCAGCCGGATGCACGTGGAGGCCATCGACCCGCTGCTGGAGGCGGCGCTGGCGGAAGCCCATGTGACGCTGGACGCCATCGACGCCGTGGGCGTCACCTGCGGGCCGGGGCTGGTGGGGGCGCTGCTGACCGGGGTCAGCTGGGCCAAGGCGCTGGCCTACGCCATGGATGTGCCGCTGATCGGCGTGAACCACATCGAGGGCCACGTGTCGGCGAACTACGTCGCCCACCCGGACCTGGAGCCGCCGTTTGTGTGCCTGGTGGCCTCCGGCGGCCACAGCCACATACTGAACGTCACGAAGTACGGGGAATATGAATTGCTGGGCCAGACCACCGACGACGCGGCGGGGGAGGCCTTCGACAAGGTGGCCCGTGTGCTGGACATCCCCTATCCCGGGGGGCCGCTGCTGGATAAGCTGGCGGACAGCGGCGACGACCGCGCCTATAAATTCCCGCACCCCCACACCCAGGGGAAGTATGACTTCTCGTTCTCCGGGCTCAAGACCGCGGTCATCAACCAGGCCCACAACCTGCGGCAGCAGGGCATTGAGATCAATGCCGCAAACTTCGCCGCGTCCTTCCGGCGCAGCGTGGTGGACCTGCTGGTGGACAAGACCGTCGCCGCGGCGCGGGACACCGGGGCCAGGAGGCTGGCCGCGGCCGGGGGCGTGGCGGCGAATTCACTGCTGAGAAGCGAACTGATGCGCAGGGGCGGCAACGCCGGGATGCAGGTGTTCATTCCCCCCAGGGGCCTGTGTACCGACAACGCCGTGATGATCGGCTCCGCCGCGTTCTACCGGTTGATGGCGAGGGAAATAGCCGGCCTGGACCTGAACGCCGTGCCCGCGCTGCGGATGATAAAGTGATGGGAAGGAGCAGTTGTAAGGGAAATAGCGCATAATACAGGGGCACGCTTGCGGCGCCCCTGAGCCTTCCCCCGGTGGGGAAGGTGGTTTCGGCGAAAAATGCTTGCATTGTTTCGCCGAAGACGGATGAGGTCCCCGACGTTGGTGCAACGCCTGTTTTGGCAAAGGCGATGGGCGCAACGTGAGGGGAGGACCTCATCCGACCCGACCTTGCGGTCGGCCCACCTTCCCCACCGGGGGAAGGCTTTTGGTTGCGAGGAACGGCGGCGATCATCACCCGTTCATTCCCGGGTGATGGCCGCCTTTTTTCGCCACGCCCCGGAGAGGTAGCGCAGCACCCCGGCGATGGCCACCAGCGTCCAGGTCAGGGCGGTGCCCAGCCAGATGCCCCATACGCCCACCCGGGGGATCATGGTCAGCGGCTTTGGGAAGGCCACGCGCCCGACCATCTCACAGGCGCCGGAGATCACCGCGTAGGCGGCGTCTCCCGCGCCGTTCAGCACTGCGCGGCACACGTAGATCAGCCCCAGGGCGATGAAGAACCAGCTGTTGATCCGCAGGCCCCTGGCCCCGTAGGCGATTACCTCGGCCCCCTGCTCGGCGTCCACGAACCAGCCCATGATGTTCGGGCTGAACAGCTGCACCAGCGGCGTCACCACCGCCGTGAACAGCAGCATCAGCAAAAGCCCTTGCCGAAAGCCCTGGCTGACCCGGTCCCGCCGGTTCGCGCCGATGTTCTGCCCCGTGAAGGTGGACAGCGCCGAGAACAGCGAGCCGTAGGGCTGCTGCACCAGCACCTCCACCCGGCTGGTGGCGGTGAAGGCCGCCCCCACCACCGAACCGAAGCTGTTGACCACCGATTGCAGGATCACCAGCGACAGCGATATCATCGACGACTGGGCGGCGAGGGGCACGCCGATGCGGCAGCATTCGCGGATCAGGCCGCCGTCCGGCCGCCACTGGTCGCGGCTGATGATGAACATGGGGTTGTGCCGAAGGGCGTAGAGCATGCAGCCCACCGCCGACACCAGCTGGGAGAGTATGGTCGCCGCCGCCGCGCCGCCCACGCCCAGCTTCAGGCTGCGGATGAAGAACAGGTCCAGGGCTACGTTCAGCGCGCTGGAGAGGATCAGGAAGAACAGCGGGGTCCGGGAATCGCCGATGCCCCGCAGGATGGCGGCGATGCAGTTGTACATGGATACGGCGATGACCCCCAGGGACATCACCCGCATGTAGACCACGGACTGGTCGATCACGTTTCCGGGGGTCTTCAGCAGCGCCAGCACCGGCCGCGACAGCGCGAAGCCCAGCGCACCCATGACCAGCGCGCTGGCGGCCATGATGTAGACGGCGTTGGCGATCACCCGCTTGACGGTGTCCGGCCGGTCCGCGCCAAAGGCCTGGGAAACCAGTATGCCCACGCCGTTGGACAGGCCGTTGCACAGCGAAAAGAACAGGAAATTCAGCGAGCCCGTCGCGCCCACCGCGGCCAGGGCGTCCGGGCCGATGAACCGCCCGACGATCATCATGTCCACCATGCTGTACACCTGCTGGAACAGGTTGCCCGCCAGCAGCGGCAGCATGAACCGCAGCAGC
This sequence comes from uncultured Eubacteriales bacterium, assembly GCA_900318045.1. GTDB lineage: Bacteria > Bacillota > Clostridia > Christensenellales > Aristaeellaceae > UBA2862. The sequence continues at coordinate 4,080 of ONJE01000262.1, read as the reverse complement.
AGCCCCGCCGGGTTGCCCCGGGTCATGTCCATCGAATAGCGCCTGTGCGGCTTCATGGCTGGTTACCCCCGTATATTGATTGGGTAGGTGGTCGGGCGGATGCAAATACTGATTTGGCGGGGCTGAGGTTCAGGGATTAGGGATTAGGGATTAGGGATTAGGGATTAGGAATGGCGGCTGGTACATCCAAAGGCCTTCCCCAGGCAGCGGAGCTGCCGGTTCAGGGGCATCGAGCGCCCGGAAAACGCTCCAGTGAAGAGTTTTTAGCGAGAACGGGTCGGCAGACCCCTGTCGATGGGGCCGGCAGGCCCGCGGTAGGTGGATTTTCCGGAAAATGCTTGCATTGTTCCGGGAAAGACGGAAGAGGTCGTTCTACCGGGAGAAAGCACGCAAACCGTCGATACCGGATACCGCAGGGGGAACGACCTCTTCCGACCCGGCCTTGCGGCCGGCCCACCTGACGCTCGCAGGCTCGCTAGGGCCTACGGCCCCCCTGAAGGGGAAGGCTTTTGGTCGCAGCAGCTATTTCTAATCCCTAATCCCTAATCCCTAATCCCTGCGCGTCTCCCCGCCAAATCAGTATTTCCCCGCCTGAACAGTACCCTGATTGGATTTGTAAATGCCATTAGCATAACCGCTGTTTGCGGTACTTTCCAGTGCTTTTTGTTTATTTTTATGCGCTGTTTCAGGCGCGGGGCGAATGCGGCGGGGCGGAGGTTACAGCTCAGCGTCCCTGATAAACGCCCTCAGTCTGGCCTGACGGCCAGTCAGCCACTCAGGGAGGGGGCCTGAACGGGAGCATGTAAAGCGCATGCTCACACCAAAAGGCTCCCTCCCTGAGGGAGCTGGCACGCGAAGCGTGACTGAGGGAGTGTACGCCGAGCCGTAACGGGCGGAGGGAGAAATCCAAAAACCTTAACATATAAATCTTTTCAAACCCGACAATATATCGTATAATAAGTAGCGGATAAATATTTCCGCACCAACCGGAACGAATAATGGAGGAATCACCATGGCAATCATCGACAAGATCAAGGCAAAGGCAAAGGCTGACATCAAGCACATCGTGCTGCCCGAGGGCGAGGAGATCCGCAACGTGCAGGCGGCGCTGATGATCCGCGACCAGGGCCTGGCGAAGCTGACCCTGCTGGGCAATCCCGACAAGGTGAAGGAGGTTGCCGCGGGCGCGGACCTGACCGGCATCGACATCATCGACCCCGCCGACAGCGGCAAGGCCCCCCTGTACGCCGCCACGCTGTACGACCTGCGCAAGGCCAAGGGCATGACCGAGGAGGAGGCCGCCAAGAAGGTGGCCGACCCGATGTACTACGGCATCATGATGGTCAAGCTGGGCGACGCCGACGGCCTGGTCTCCGGCGCGATCCACTCCACCGGCGACATGCTGCGCCCCGCGCTGCAGGTCATCAAGAGCAAGCCCGGCATGAAGACCGTGTCCTCCTGCTTCCTGATGGAGTGCCCCGACAAGAGCTTCGGCGACAACGGCGTGATGATCTTCTCCGACTGCGGCGTGAACATCGACCCCGACGCCGAGCAGCTGGCCAACATCGCCCTGGGCGCGGCCGATTCCGCCCGCTCCCTGGCCGGCATGGAGCCCCGCGTGGCCATGCTGAGCTTCTCCACCAAGGGCTCCGCGAAGCACGACAACGTCACCAAGGTGCAGGAAGCCACCCGCATCGCCAAGGAGATGGCTCCCGACCTGATGCTGGACGGCGAGCTGCAGCTGGACGCCGCGCTGGTTGAGAAGGTCGGCCAGCTGAAGGCCCCCGGCAGCAAGGTGGCCGGCCACGCCAACACCCTGGTCTTCCCGGACCTGGACGCCGGAAACATCGGCTACAAGCTGGTGCAGCGCCTGGCCCACGCCGAGGCCTACGGCCCCATCCTCCAGGGCATCGCCAAGCCCTGCAATGACCTCAGCCGCGGCTGCAGCGCCGAGGACATCGTCGCGACGGTAGCCATCACAGCGGTTCAGGCCCAGTAAAAAAGTATAAGGGAACAGGGCCAAGGGAACAGGGAACAGGAATAGTGGCTGCCGCCCGTCCTGTTTCAAGGATGAAAAACGCGACCGCCTTGTTTCCTGTCCCAAAGGCAACTGGTTTCGGTTGTATATGTAGCTTCTATGGCGGCCCCTGCGTCGCCATGACTGGACAGTTACCTCCAAAGGCAAAAGCGCGGCAGCGGCTTTCCCTGTTCCCTGTTCCCTGTTCCCTTATTCCCTCAACATATCATTCAGGAGTGATACATCATGAAAATATTGGTCATCAACGCCGGTTCTTCCTCCCTGAAGTTCCAGCTGATCGACATGGACAACGAGTCCGTGATCGCCAAGGGCCTGGTCGAGCGCATCGGCACCGTGGATCCCACCACCGACCTGACCTATGAGTGGAAGGGCCAGAAGATCAAGCAGAAGCAGCTGAAGAAGTGCGACACCCACGCCAAGGCCATGGAGATCGTGCTGGACGTGCTGGTGGGCAAGGACCGCATCGACGCCGAGTACGACGCCAACGACGGCAAGGCGCACCTGACCGGCACCGGCGTCATCGCCCACCTGGACGAGATCGGCGCCGTGGGCCACCGGGTGCTGCACGGCGGCGAGAAGTTCACCGCCTCCTGCCTGATCGACGACGCCTGCATCGCCGCCATCGAGGAGAACATCCCGCTGGGCCCGCTGCACAACCCCGCCAACCTGATGGGCATCCGCGCCTGCCAGGAGGTGCTGCCCAGCGTGCCCCAGGTGGCCGTGTTCGACACCGCCTTCCACCAGACCATGCCCCCCAAGGCGTTCCGCTACGCCATCCCCAACGAGTACTACACCGACCTGCACATCCGCAAGTACGGCTTCCACGGCACCTCCCACCGCTACATCGCGGCCCGGGCCCAGGAGCTTTTGAAGCTGCCCAAGGGCAATAAGATCATCATCTGCCACCTGGGCAACGGCTCTTCCCTGTCCGCCTGCGTGGACGGCAAGTGCGTGGACACCACCATGGGCATCACCCCGCTGGACGGCCTGGTGATGGGCACCCGCTGCGGCACCCTTGACCCCGCCGTGGTCGAGTTCATCTGCAACCGCAAGAACATGACCCCCACCGAGGTCCTGACCATGATGAACAAGAAGAGCGGCCTGCTGGGCCTGGCCGGCGATTCCGACATGCGCAACGTGTGCGCCCGCTATGACGCCGGCGAGGAGAACGCGATCCTTGCCATCGAGATGTGGGGCTACGTGCTGCGCAAGTACATCGGCTCGTTCATCGCGGCCATGGGCGGCGTGGACGCCATCATCTTCACCGCCGGCATCGGCGAGAACGACTGCGCCGGCCGCGCCCGCGCCGTCGAGGGCCTGGAGTGCTTCGGCATCAAGCTGGACCCCGAGCGCAACAAGGTCCGCGGCGAAGAGGCGAAGATCTCCGCCGACGACAGCAAGGTGCAGGTTTGGGTCATCCCCACCAACGAGGAGCTGGCCATCGCCCGCGACACACTGGCCCTGGCCACCGGCAAGCCGATTCAATAAAAAATAACTTGCCATCCGACACACAAACGATTATAATAGCTAAGGTTAGGGGGTATTGGGTTGGCACTGGATGTCGGCAACGCGCTGAAGAACCCGGGCCAGGTCTATTCCTTTGATGAGACCGTCGAGCTGCCCGGAATGGAGATTTTGGGCGATCCGGTCCGCTTCGGGGACGTGGACGTGACCGGCGAATACTTCTGCACCGGCGACAGCCGCATCAGCCTGCGGGCCACCGTCAAGGCCGACGTGTACACCCGCTGCTCCCGGTGCCTGGAACCCGTAAAGGAGCCGCTGCGCGCTGAAATCGACGCGCTGTACGCCAGGGAAAGCGATCCGGAGGACCCGGACCTGTACGCGTTTCAGGCCCACGCGCTGTCCCTGGAGGACGCCGCGAAGGACGCGCTGCTGCTGGCGCTGCCGCTGCAGTTCTTTTGCAAGCCGGATTGCAGGGGGCTGTGCCCCGTCTGCGGCGGCAACCTGAACCACAATACCTGCACATGCCAGGAGGGCAACGTTGTCACCGGCCCCTTTTCGGCATTGAAAGATTATGTGCT
>ONJE01000324.1 GCA_900318045.1 uncultured Eubacteriales bacterium | reverse complement strand
CCCCCCAACCAAACGAGGTACGCACATGTCCTTTTTTACCTTTGCGGAGGGGTCGGCGATGTTCGACACCACGCCCATCGAGAACCTGTTCCTGATGGAATACCTGTCCACGGCCCCGGAAGCCTGCCTTCGGGTATACCTGTATGCCCGCATGCTTGCCCTGCACCCGGAGCTGGGGGGCGACATGGCCGAGACGGCCCGCTTCCTGCACATGGACGAGGAGGCCGTCTACCAGGCCTTCGCCTACTGGGAGCGCCAGGGCCTGGTGAAGCGGCTGACCGACCGGCCGCCGACCTACGCGCTGCTGCCCCTGCGCAACGAGGGCGCGGGGGCCCCGGCGGTGATGGAGCAGAGCTACTACACCTACCGGGACTACAACGCCTCCATGCAGGCCCTGTTCGGCAAGAACCTGATGGACACCCATGACTTCCGCGTGGCCAACGACTGGCTGGACGTGCTGGGCTATGACCAGGACGCCGCCCTGCGCCTGGTGCAGTACGGCATCAAGACCTCCCGCAGCAAGGACCCGAAGCCCCGGGGCGTGTTCGACCGCATGAACAAGCTGGCCGCCGCCTGGGCCGACCGGGGCTGCCGCACTTTGGCGGACGTGGAGAAGGTCATCGCAGAGCAGGAGGACGTGTACCCGGTGGCCAAGGCCGTGGTGAAGCGCTTCAGCCTGCGCCGCGACCCCACCATGGACGAGGTGGAGCTGGTCAAGAAGTGGGTGGTGGAATGGAAGCTGACCCAGGACCAGATCCTGGACGCCTGCGCCGAGACCACCAAGGCCTCCAAGCCCTCCTTCGCCTACCTGGACGCCGTGCTGAAGAACCGCATGGCCGGGGACGACGCCCTGTGGGAGGACCTTGCCGCCGTGCTGCGGGAGCTGGATGCCGCCCAGGCCACGCCCACCCCCGACCAGATGCAGGCCTACGCCGCGCTGCTGGCCGAGGGCTTCGAGCCGGACTGCGTGAAGCTGGCCGCGATCCAGTGCCACCGCCGCAAGAAAACCCGCTTCGAGGACGTGGCCTGGATGCTGCGCCGCTGGGGGGCCGAGGGTATCCGCACCCGCGCCGCCGCCGAGGCTTATATCGGGCAGATGCAGCTCAAGGCCGCCCGGGTCCGCCAGATCCTCGAGCTCTGCGGGCTGGAGCGCCGCCCCACCATGGGGGACCTGTCGATGTACGAAAGCTGGCAGGCCCACCACGACCCGGCGCTGATCGACTACGCCGCGACCTGCGCCAGGGGGATGCAGGTGCCCATGAAGTACATGGACAAGCTGCTGGAGGACTGGAAAAACGAGGGCGTGACCACCGTGGAGGCGGCCGCCGCCCGCCATGAAGCCGCCCGCCAGGGCCGCGCCGCGTCGCCCCAGGCTCCGGCGCAGAACCCCGCCCTGAACTATGCCCAGCGGGATTATCGGGACGAGGACTACGGCGACGACTTCTTCATCGATCTGGATAAATACGCCGAAAAGCATGCCGGGGGAGGCGAAGGGAAATGACGAGAGCGGAGCATGTGAAGGCGCTGCTGGCGGAGTACGCCCAGCAGCGGGCCCTGGACGAGCATGACCAGCAGGCCAGGCTGGACGCGGCCGTCGCCCGCCGGCCCGAGATCGGGCAGCTGCGCGCGGAGAGCGCCGAGCTGGCCTTCGTGGCCATGCGAAGGATACTCGGCGAGCCCGACGCCGACCGGCGGCAGGCCATGGCCCAGGAGGTCAAGGACAGGGGCCGGGCCATCAACGCCCACATCCGACAGCTGCTCGTCGAGGCCGGTTTGGCCCCCGATGAGCTGGAGCTGCGCTACCGCTGCCCCGTCTGCCGGGACACCGGCTACGTGGGCGAGGCCCCGGCCCGCTTCTGCGAATGCTTCGAGCGGCAGCTGCGCCTGCGCCAGCACGAGGACGGCAGCATGGCCGGGCTGGGAGAGCAGAACTTCGAACGCTTCGACGCCACCGTGGCCCCGGAGGCGGGCGGCCAGCGGGACCAGCTGGTGAAGGCCCGCGGCCTGTGCGAGCGCTACGCCGACAGCTACCCCGACACCGAGTTCCGGAACCTGCTGCTCACCGGCGAGGGCGGCCTGGGCAAGACCTTCCTGCTGAACTGCATCTTCGAGCGGGTGACCGCCCGGGGCTTTTCCGCCGTGCGGATCACCGCCTTCCGGATGTTCGAGGCCATGCGCCAGCAGCACATCGGCAACGACGAGAAGTACGACGGCTTTTCGAACCTGATCGACGCGAAGCTGCTGCTGATCGACGACCTGGGCACCGAGCCGATGATGCGCAACATCACCATCGAATACCTGTTCACGCTGCTGAATGAGCGCATCGCGGCCAAGCGCCACACCGTCATCGCCACCAACCTGACCCCCGCCCAGCTGAAGGAGCGCTATGGCGAGCGGGTGGCCTCCCGGCTGCTGGACCGCAGCCTCTGCGCGGCGATACAGCTGAAGGGAAAGGATCTGAGGCGGCAGTGAGCGACACCGCGAATCTGGTCCTTGATTGCCTGGACGCCCTGGGCATCGGATACCGCACGGCGGAGCACCCTCCCGCCAATACCATGGCGGACTGCGCCGCCGTGGACCGGATGCTCGGCGCGCTGACGGTCAAGAACATCTTCCTGACCACGAAGAACAAAAAGCGCTGCTATTTGTGCATCTGCCGCCCCGACGCCCGCTTCCACACCGCGGACATATCCAGGCAGGTGGGCTCCTCCCGGCTCAGCTTCGCCCCGGAGGAAATGCTGTTTGAGCGCCTGCGCTGCCACGGTGGCTCCGCCAGCCCGCTGGGCCTCATCTTCCCCGAGGCAAGGGGCGTGGGCCTGATCGTGGACAGCGCCCTGCGGGATGTGCCCACCCTCGCCTTCCATCCCTGCGACAACACCCGGACCGTGGCGATGTCCGCCGGGGATTTCTTCGGGGTGTTTTTGCCGAAGGTAGGGGTGGAGGCGGTGGATGTCAAATTCTGATTCATCGAGGTGTTAGCAGAAATGCAAAGGGTAGTGCAAAGGGAACAGGGACATCGAGCGCCCGGAAAACGCTCCAGTGGAGCGTTTTCAGTGGTTCGAGCGCCCGGAAAACTCTCCGGTGGAGAGTTTTCAGCGAGAACGGGTCGGCAGACCCCTGTCGATGGGGCCGGCAGGCCCGAAGAACAGGGAACAGGAATGGCGGCTGACGCGATCCTTAACAACGCTGACTTGCCGGGGGTATCGGGGGCGGAGCGCCCCGATCTTTAATCGTACGCGGCGGCATGTACGCCGCGGGCGGGGCTTTTTTCACGGCAGGGAGCCTGTC
>ONJE01000323.1 GCA_900318045.1 uncultured Eubacteriales bacterium | reverse complement strand
CGCTTGCAGGCTCAGTCCGCTTCGCGGACGCTATCGGTCGACAGGCTCCCTGCCGTGAAAAAAGCCCCGCCCGCGGCGTACATGCCGCCGCGTACGATTGAAGATCGGGGCGCTCCGCCCCCGATACTCCCGGCGAGTTAGCGTTGTTATGGATCGCGCCAGCCGCCATTTCTAATCCCTAATCCCTAATCCCTAATCCCTAATCCCTGAGCCTCAGCTCGCCAAATCAGCATTTATCTCCCTGGCTATACCAACAACGGAGGTACACACCCATGCCCATCACCATGATCGCCACGGACGTGGACGGCACGATTCTTCCCCGGGGCGGGGTCATCTCCGACGCCACGCGCCGGGCGGTGGCGCTGTGCCGGGCGCGGGGCATACCCTTCGTCATCGTCAGCGGTCGCTGGGTTGGCGCGCTGGGCGACGTGATCCGCCAGTGCGACACCGCCGACCAGCCTGTCGTGATCGTCAACGGCTCCGCGGTGCTGGGCCCGGGCGGCGAGGTCTGGCACGAGCGCTTCATGGACCCGGTGGACGTGGCGCGGGTCTACGCCGTGCTGCGCCGCTACAACGTGCAGATCAACAGCTACGTCCCGGGGGCGCTGTACTGCCTGAACACCCGGGCGCTGGCCCACCCCTCGTCGATGATCAAGGGCTACCTGGGCGGCGGCAAGCTGGTGATCGACGATGAAGCGGCCTTCGAGGCCGAGGCCCTGCAGCGGGTCTACAAGCTGGAGGGGCTCACCGAGGACACCGCCCTGATGGCCGAGGTCCGCGATGTCCTCACCTGCCAGACCGACGCCCTCGTGACCCACTCCTCCTGGCGCAATGTGGAGCTGATGTCCCGAGGCATGGGCAAGGCCGCGGCGCTTAAATGGCTGGCGAATCGGCTGGGCGTCGCCCTTTGCGACTGCATGGCCTTCGGCGACAACGCCAACGACCTGGACATGCTGGGGGCCGTGGGCTGGCCCGTGGCCGTTGGCAACGCCACCGAAGAGGTGAAGCGGATCGCCAGGCTCGTCGCCGATACCGACGCCAACGACGGCGTGGCGAAGGTGATCCTTGAACAATTGGAGGACAATCACTCATGATGCACATCGTACTGGTCAACCCTGAAATCCCCCAGAACACCGGCAACATCGCCCGCACCTGCGCCGCCACCGGTGCGAAGCTGCACCTGATCGAGCCCCTGGGCTTCGAGCTGAGCGACAAGTACCTGAAGCGGGCGGGGCTGGATTACTGGCACATGATGACCTACGAGGTCCACCCAGACTGGGAGGCATTCTGCAAGGCCTGCCCCGGCGCCGTGCTGCACTTCGCCACGACCAAGGCTCCCCGGGACTACTGCGCCGTCGAATACGGCGCCGACGACTTCCTGGTGTTTGGCCGGGAGACCCGCGGCCTGGACGAGGAACTGCTGGCCGCCAATTACGATCGCTGCATTCGCATTCCCATGATCCCCGACGCCCGGTCGCTGAACCTGTCCAACTCCGTGGCCATCGTGCTGTACGAGGCCCTGCGCCAGCAGGGCTTCCCCGGCCTGTCCGGGCACGGCCGCCTGCACCACACCGATGCGGCGGGGGATTGGCGGGACTATATCTGACGCTTGATACCGTACAATACGGGCGGCACGCTTGGCGGGGCCGGAAGAGGTCGTACCCCTGACGCATATCGTAGAGCTGTTACCCTGCGCTTTCCATTTTCCTCTTGTGCAATCCCGCCTTTTGTTGTAAAATACCGTGGGTTTGTATAAAACCCATTATTACAAGAGAGCGAGATTGACATGGACAACAGAGAACGATTGGGCAGCCGGCTGGGCTTCATCATGCTGTCGGCGGGCTGTGCCATTGGATGCGGAAACGTTTGGAAGTTCCCGTGGATGTGCGGCCAGTTCGGCGGCGGCGGCTTCGTGGTGGTATACATACTGTGCCTGCTGCTGCTGGGCCTGCCGGTGATGGTGATGGAGTTTGCCGCCGGCCGCGCCGCCCAGACCAGCCCGGTGCGCCTGTTCCAGAAGCTGCAAAAGCCCAGGGGCAAGTGGGGCTTCATGGGCTGGGTGTCGCTGGTGGGCAACATCGCGCTGATGGCCTTCTACACCGTGGTCACCGGCTGGATCATCTACTACTTCTACCGCTTCGCCACAGGCCAGACCCAGGACCTGGGCTTCGTGCCGATGATCACCAACCCGTCGGTGAACGTGATCTTCCTGGCCATAACGGTGGTGCTGGCCTTCCTGATCCTCAGCTTCGGCCTGCAGGGCGGGCTTGAGCGCGTGACCAAGTTCATGATGGTGGCGCTGCTGGTGCTGCTGCTGGTGCTGGCGGGCCACAGCCTGACCCTGCCCGGCGCGAAGGAGGGCGTCAGCTTCTACCTGGTGCCCGACCTGAAGAAGATCGACGGCAGCGTGATCGTGGGCGCGATGAACCAGGCGTTCTTCACGCTGTCCATCGGCATGGGCAGCATGGCCATTTTTGGCAGCTACATCGACAAGACCCACGCGCTGATGGGCGAGGCGGTGAACGTCATCGTGCTGGACACCTTCGTGGCGCTGATCGCGGGCCTGATCATGTTCCCGGCCTGCTTCTCCTACGGCCTCGAGGTCAACAGGGGCCCGAGCCTGCTGTTTGACACCATGGCCACCGTGTTCGTGAACATGGCCGGCGGCCGCTGGTGGGGCACGCTGTTCTTCCTGTTCATGGTGTTCGCGGCCATGTCCACGGTGCTGGCCGTGTGCGAGAACATACTGGCCATGGTGCGCGAGCTGACCGGCTGGAGCCGCCCCAAGGGCAGCCTGATCTGCGGCGTCGGCATCTTCCTGCTGGCCCTGACCACGGCCCTGGGCTATAGCGTGCTGAAGTTCCAGCCCTTCGCCGAGGGCACCGCCTGGCTGGATTTCTGGGATTTCATCGTCAGCACCAACGTGCTGCCCCTGGGCAGCCTGGTGTTCGCGCTGTTCTGCTGCAACAAATTCGGCTGGGGCTGGGATAACTTCCTGGCTGAGGCCAACGCCGGCAAGGGCATGAAGGTGCAGCAGTGGATGAAGCCCCTGTTCCGGTGGTTCGTCCCCGCCGCGATACTGTTCATCTACATCTACGGCATGGTCACCTTCCAGTGGCGGTAAGCCGCAGAGGATAAAGCGCCCGCGCCCATCCACTTGTGTGGATGGGCGCGGGCGCTTGGCGCAGGAAGGGAAATTCTGATTTATCGCGGGCTATCGCCCGCTTGAAGGGGGACAGGTCCCCCTTCAATACATCCCCCTCAGATTTGCCTGAAATCGCAAGCGATTT
>ONJE01000321.1 GCA_900318045.1 uncultured Eubacteriales bacterium | reverse complement strand
TAGAACGCGGCAGTCGCTATTTCTAATCCCTATTCCCTAATCCCTAATCCCTGCGCGTCAGCTCGACAAATCAGAATTTTCGTTCCCAACGCACCGTTTTCGGTGCGTTTTGTAGACAGGAATTCCAAAATATGCTATAGTGGCAACAACCGATCGACGGAAAGGAATGATACCATGTTCAGGCGCATCATCGCAATGCTGCTGGCGGGACTGCTGCTGGCGGGGCTGTCGGCCGCGCTGGCGGAGCCGGACGCCGTGGAGATCGAGGCGGGCTTCGACCTGCCCGACGACGAGATCATGCCGGAGGCGCTGGACGTGGCGCTGTCCCTGGACGCCCCGGGGGACGCGCCGGTGGCCAACGAAGCCGAGCCCGAGGAGCTGACCCTCACCAAGAGCGCCAAAAGGACCGTCGCGCTGGGGATCAGCTACCAGATCGTGGTGCCCGGCAAGGACATCAAGACCTGCAAGAGCAGCAACACCAAGGTCGCCACGGTCACGAAGCAGGGGTTGCTGAAGCCCAGGAAGGTCGGCAACGCAAAGATCACCGTCACCCCGAAGAAGGGCGGCAAGCTGGTACTGACGCTGAAGGTGAAGGACCCGAACGCACCCACCGCCGTGGCCATCGACCAGGGCAAGTCCGCCACGGTCGCAGCCGGCGACACGCTCCAGCTCACCGCCACCGTGTCCCCCGACACCGCCAGCCAGGCCGTGACCTGGAAGAGCAGCGACAAGAAGGTGGCCGTGGTGAACGGCGACGGCCTGGTGACGGCGCTGAAGAAGGGCAAGGCCACCATCACCGCCACCGCCGGGAAGCTGAGCGCGAAGCTGGCGCTGACGGTGACGAAGGCCGGCTGGAAGCCCTGCACCATCGCCCACGCCATGGGCGGCATCGACGGCTATGCCTACTCCAACAGCATGGAGGCGTTTGAGGAGAATTACGCCAAAGGCCACCGGCTGTTTGAGGTGGACCTGCACTTCACCTCGGACGGCAAGCTGGTGCTGTGGCACAGCTGGGATTACCAATACTGCTCCAGCCACACGCCGGGGTACAAGCCCACCTACAAGCAGTTCATGAGCGCGCGGATCTACGACCGCTACACGCCCATGGATCTCAAAAAGCTGCTGAAGCTGATGGCGAAATACCCGGACATCCGCATCGTACTGGACGGCAAGTACGGCGTGATCGACACCGTCAAGCGCGAATTCAAGCTGATCCTGTCCACCGCCAAGAGCCTGAAGCTGACGGGGGTGCTGGACCGAATGATCGTGGAGCTGTACAACGAGGAGATGTACAGCGCGGTCAAGAAGATACACGCCTTCCCGGATTACATGCTGGCGCTGTACAAGATATTCACCGGCGCGCCCTCGGAATCGGCCTTCCGGTCAGTCGCCGAATATTGCAGGGACAAGGGCATCCCCGTCATCGTGATGGATGTGACCTGGTGGAACCCGGCCTATGTGGATATCGCGGCGGACTGCGGCGTGAAGCTGGCGCTGTACACGGTCAACAGCGATTCGGAAGCCCAGGCATTCTTTGACGCCGGGGTCATCGCCCTGTTCACCGACACCCTGCCGCCGGTATAAAGGAACTACCGCATCATTCAGGCGGTTATGTACAGAAAGGAAATGATCCCTTGATCAAACGCTTTATCGCGACGCTGCTGGCCTGTCTGCTGTGTCTCGGGCCCACCCTGCCGGGAATGGCGGAGGACGGCGAGATCGTCATTGAGGACGCCAGCGCGCTTATCGAGGCTTCGCCGGCGGAATCGGACGCGCTGGCGCTGTCCATCGACGCCCTGGAGGGCGGCCTGCTGGCCAACGAAGCCGACGGCAACGACGCGCCCATCCCGCTGAGCATCACCAAAAGCTGCACGGTGCAGGCCACCAAGGGCCTCAGCTACCAGATCACCGTTCCCGGAAAGGAGATCAAGACCTGCAAGAGCAGCAACGCCAAGGTCGCCACGGTCACGAAACAGGGGCTGGTAAAGGCCAAAAAGGTCGGCACCGCGAAGATCACCATCACCCCGAAGAAGGGCGGCAAGCTGACCCTGAAATTGAAGGTGGCAGACCCGGACACGCCCACCGCCGTGACCATCGACGCCGGCTCCGAAGCCACGCTGAGCGTCGGCGGCCAATTGCAACTGGCTGCCGCCGTATCCCCCGCCACCGCGCCCCAGGAGGTCACCTGGAAGAGCAGCAACAAACAGGTGGCCACGGTCACCAAGAAGGGCCTTGTGACGGCGGTAAGCCGGGGCCAGGCCATCATCACCGCCACCACCGCCAACGGAATCAGCGCCACGCTCACGCTCAACGTGAGCCGCGCCGGGGCCGGGCATTACATGATCTCCCACGCCATGGGCGGCATCGACGGCAACAACTACTCCAACTGCCTGGAGGGCTTTCAGGCGAACTACGCCGAGGGCCACCGGATCTTCGAGGTGGACCTGCTGTACACCTCCGACGACAGGATCGTGCTCTGGCACCACTGGGACCGCCCCTTCTGCTCCAAATACAAGAAGGGCAAGGTGCCCACCTACGAGCAGTTCATGGCGTCCAAAATCTACGATCAATACACGCCCATGGACCTGGAGGCCCTGCTGCGGCTGATGAAGGAATACCCCGACATCCGGGTGGTGGTGGACGGCAAGTGCACCAGGAAGTCGGAGGTCAAAAAGCAGTTCAGGACCATCGTATCCACCGCCAAATCCCTGGGCGCAGCCGAGGCGCTGGACCGGTTGGTTGTGGAGATTTACACCAGGGAGATGTTCGACGTGGTGGACGGCGTCTACCACTTCAGCGAATACCTAATGACCCTGTACAAGATGTTCGACAAGGCCCCCAGCACGTCCAAGCTGAAGAGCGCGGCGAAGTTCTGCCAGCAGAAGGGCATCGCCACCATAGCGATGTATGCCGACTGGTGGAAGGCGAAGTATGCCGGGGTCATAGCCCCCTACGGGGTGGACATAGCCCTTTACACCGTCAACAGCGCCCGGGACGCCCAGCGCTACTTCGACGAAGGCGTGACCGCCCTGTTCACCGACTTCCTGCCGCCGGTGTAGAAGCACGGCAGTGTCGCACATGTAAAGGCGACGCCCGTGCCGCCACTAGAGTGTGTTTCTAAATGCAGGGAGATGCAATTTCAAGTGGATTTGCCTGCATTTCAAGGCAATTTTCCGCAGGCTTAGTGGGGCTAAGTCAAGGGAAATTAACGCAGAAATGCAGGCAAAGACACTGAAATTGCACTTCAGGCATTTTAGAAACACACTCTAGCTTTCCCCATCAGAAGAACCGCGTCACCTCGTCCAGGGGCTTGCGGGGACGGGCGGCGGGGGCCTTCTCCCGCTTGCCCACGGCGATGACCGACATGATGGCCTCGTTTTCGGGGATGTTCAGTAGCCGACGGATGGCGTCGGCATCGCGGATGCCCATAATCAGCGTGTCATAGCCCATGTCCGCCGCCGCCAGCACCAGGTAGGCGTCGTGCAGGCCCAGGTCGTAGGCCCCCCAGCCGTTGCCCACCTCGTTGTCCGGCTGGCCCTGGGTGAAGCCCACCACATCCCGCACGTAGGTGGTCACCACCAGCGCGGCCCCGGCGGAGCTGTTCTGGTTGAAGCCGGGCAGGCCCTGCGAACGCAGCGCGGCCAGCGCCTCGGGGCTCTCCACCGCGTAGCAGCGGGAGGCCTGGAGGTTCTTCCAGGAGGGCGCCTGCTGGGCCCGGGTCAGCAGGGTCACCAGGTCGTCGTGGAGTATGGCGGCGCTGTAACTCCTGACGCTGCGGCGTGCCTGAATCAGGTCGACAAATTCCATGGTCATTCCCCTTTCCTTGGTTTTTCCCATGATACCACATTTCCGGGCCCCTGCGCAAGAATTTTGCCCCTCCAGGTGCCGCCAGGCAGGAAAACCCGGGGTGGATGTCTAAGTATATACATATAATTATCCAACAGGAGGCGCCGATGAAGTATCGTTGCCTGATCGTCGATCACGACGACACCGTCGTCAACAGCACCGCCACGGTCCACTTTCCCTGCTTCCAGGAATACCTGCGCCAGTATCGCCCCGAATACAGCTGTACGCTGGAGCACTACTTCCTGCGAAACTTCGACCCCGGAGTAGTGGCCTTCTTCCGGGAGGACGTGGGCCTGAGCGAAGCCGAGATGCTCCATGAGCAGGCCTATTGGAACGAATACGTGCAAAGGCACGTGCCCCGGGTCTACCCCGGCATGGCCGACATCCT
>ONJE01000099.1 GCA_900318045.1 uncultured Eubacteriales bacterium | reverse complement strand
GGTGGGCTGCTCCTGCTCTTCCTCGGTAGTCGCAGGCGCTTCGGTCTCGCCTTCCTTGGTCTCGGTGGGCTGCTCCTGCTCTTCCTCAGTCGCAGGCGCTTCGGTCTCGCCTTCCTTGGTCTCAGTGGGCTGCTCCTGCTCTTCCTCGGTAGTCGCCGCAGGCTCCACGGTCTCTGCTTCGGTCTTGTCTTCCTTGGTCTCGGCGGGCTTATCCTGCGCCTTTTCGGTGTCAACGGGCTTTTCAGTTTCTTCCTTTATATTGTTGTTAATCTCGACAGGCTCTTCCTGCTTGGTCTCAGCGGGCTGGTCCTTTGCTTTCTCGTTGGCGTCTTCACTCTGCTTCGCGTTGGAACGGGTATCGTCCTCGAACTCCACCTCAACTTCCTGCCCATCGCCGGCGGCGTTGTTCGCCACGACCGGCGCCGGTTCCTCGATGAGGCCCACGTCGCCGATCTGCAGGTCGTTGTCAGCGGGCGCCTGGAGGTCGTTGTTGGCGGGCGCCTGGCTCCTGGGCGCCTGGTTGCCGGGATCCTGGACAAAGTCAAGCAAATCGCCCTGGCTCAGGTCCAGGGACAGGTCGAGGTTCTGGGCATCGCCTGCATCGCTCTGATCGGCGCCATTGTCGTAGCCATCGATGTTGATGTCCAGATTGTCCATCGTGCCGCCGCTCGTCGGGCTCTGCTGGTAGCAGGCGTCGGTATGCTCATGCTCCGGTATGCCGCAGACCAGCTCCCCGGCATCGTTGTAGCATCCGCTGCCGTGGATATGCTCGATCAGGCCGCACATCGGAATGCGCTCCAGCGTATTGGCGCTGCGCTTCAATGTATTCATCGTGAAGAGCAGCACAACCACGCACAAAAGGCATACCATCCTTTTGAGCATACGCTTTCTATTGTTTCTCTTTGAAAATTCACGAATCTGGTTATCCATTCTATCACACTCCTGACCTTTTGCCGAGCATTTATGCTGGTAGTTTCTGACCCAAATGGTCCCTTATTGTCGGAATGTCCACAGACTTCAGTCTGTTTTGACCTTTTTCAACGGGGGTCGGTCAGCTGATAACGCCGAATTGGCTCAGCGGCCAAACCCTCAGTACCACGCGCCCAACGATCTGCTCCTGCGCCACGCATCCGACCGCGGTATTGCGGCTGTCCGAGCTGGTGCTGCGGTGATCGCCCATCACGAAGATCTTCCCGTCCGGCACCTGGTAGGGCAGCGCGATGTTGCAATCGCCCAGGGCCTTCTCGCTGATGTAGGGTTCCTCCAGGGGTTCATCGTTGATAAATACGTTACCGTCGGCGTCGATATTCACCCATTCGCCGGCGTTGGCGATGACCCGCTTAACAAGGATCTTGTTGTTAAAGTAGAAGGCAATTACGTCGCCCTTCTGAAACGACGTGCCCCTTGGCGCGATCACGATCTCGCCCTGGTGCAGCAGGGGCGTCATGGATTCGCCCACCACCTGCAGCACCGGCAGCGCCAGCATCGACACCAACACCGCCACGGCCGCCACGATCACCAGCGCGCTGACCGTGCTGAGCAGCGTACTACGGTAGCTGCGCTTGTGGTGCTCGCGCTGCAATTCGCGCTCCAGCTGTTCCACGGTCAGGCTTTCCTGCAGCAAACCCCTTCTCATGTCCCTTTGCTCCCCCACAAGCGCCTGCGCTTGCGCTTCGTGTCTGCGTCGTCGCCGGCAGCCTCGCCGCCGTCCTGACGCTGCGGTTCGGAAGCGGCTTGCGCCTGGCGGGCAAACGCATCGGCATTGCGCCTGGCGTCGCCGAGAATGCGCTCGGCCTCGGTACGGGCGTTATTGAGCACGTTCTCCGCCTGCTGCCGCATCTCCGCCGCGCGGGCCTCGGCCTCGGCCACCAGCTCGTCAGCGCGCTTGCGCATCTGCTGCAGGTAGTCGTCCGCGGCGGTCTGTGCCGCTTCGAAAACGCCGTTCATCTTCAACGCGGCTTCCGCCAGCGAACCGGATTCCCGGATTGCCAGGTCGCGACTGGCCAGCGCCTGCTTGTCCTGTTCCAGCTGCGCGTTCAGTTCGTCTATCTGCTTTTGCTGATTGATCAGAATCTGCAAAAGATCGTCGCGCCGCAGCTTCCGTAGTTCTTTATCCGTCATATGCTTGTTTCCTCGGCCCGGACGGGTTCATTCCATGCCCTTACCGGGCATGTCGTTTGCGCCGCGTCCAGTGTCTATTAAGCTCCGCTTACAATTCAAGCTGATTGTATGCTTTTATTGTAGTGACAGGAGGTTACACGTCGGGTTACATCTCAATTTTTAATAGATATTTAACATTTTTTACCTGCGGAGAGGGATTTTTGTCCCGGTATATTGCGCGCCTCAAGCCCTGAAATCATTTCCAAAAAATTAATCTTTCCGAAAACCCATAAAATCGGTTTTTTTGCCGTATGTCACCGTTCATGTAACCCATGATGGTTATTATAATGGATAGTATGAGGGTATTTTTATATTGCGAAACCTGAATTTTAGTGATATACTTAATAGGTAATATGATTCCAAGCCGGGAAGGAACGCCATGAAGAAGCATCTGTCTACCATTATATTGGTTATAGTACTGATTCTGGGCGTGATGATACTTCTGTATCCCACCATCAGCGATTACTGGAACTCCTTCCATCAGAGCCGCGCCATTGCCAGCTACCTCGAACAGATTGAGACCATCAATCCCGCGGACTATGAGAAGGAATGGGCACGGGCAGAGCAATACAACCGGGATTTGATGAACAAGCCCAGTCGTTTTACGCTCAGCGAGGAGGAATACGCCGAATACGAGACACTGCTGAACCTCACCGGTTCGGGCATCATGGGCTACATTGAAATCCCGAAGATCAGCTGCTCCCTGCCGATCTACCATGGCACCGACGAGGCCGTGCTGCAGATCGCCGTGGGCCACATCGAAGGCACATCGCTGCCCACGGGCGGCGCGGGCACCCACACGGTGCTCTCCGGCCACAGGGGCCTGCCCTCGGCCAGGCTGTTTACCGACCTGGACCAGATGGAGCCGGACGACCTGTTCGTCATCCGCGTGATGGACCGGGTGATGACCTATATGGTGGATCAGATACTGATCGTGCTGCCCGAGGAAATGGACGCCCTGTCCATCGACCCGAATGAGGATTACTGCACGCTGGTCACCTGCACGCCCTACGGCATCAACTCCCACAGGCTGCTGGTTCGGGGGCATCGGACCGACAACGTGGAGATGGAGCAGATCATCAAGGTCGTATCGGACGCGACCCAGATCAAGCCCATACTTGTCGCGCCCGTGCTCGCCGCGCCGATGCTTGTTATACTGCTGGTATGGATGATGGTATCCACCGGCAGGAAACAGCGAAGGCGGAAGATCATAAAATGAGTCAGGACAGCAAGAGGATCACCGAGGCGCAGGTTCGGCGCGAGCTGACGCGCATCGACGACCGGGCATCCCGGCGGCGCGCCGGCATAGGCGCGGTCGTGATACTGGCTTTGGCGCTGCTGGCGGGCACGCTGGCGATGCGGTTCCTGTTCATCATGACCAACATCCGCACCGACGGCATGTCCGAAACGCTGAAAGGCGGCGACGTGGCGGTTTCCGTGCGCTCCGACGCCCCGTTCCTGGGGGGCAAAATCGAGCGCGGCACGCTGGCGCTGGTGCGCTACTCGGATTCCGGCATGCATCACCAGACCGTGCGGCGGGTGATTGCCATGGGTGGCGACGAGGTCTCGGTGGGCGACGACGGGCGGGTGACGCTCAACGGCGAAGCGCTGGATGAGCCCTACGCCACCTACTGCACACCGGACGCCCAATCCATCGACGAGGTCATCCCCGGCGGCGCGCTGGAAAACCCCTTTGCCCAGTCGGACGCCCCGCCTCAGGCGCAGGCAGTCCCCACAGGGGTGGCAGAGGGCATTGACGACATGGATTATCCCCTGACGGTGCCGGAGGGCGCGGTATTCGTGCTCTGCGACAACCGGGATAACCGGCTCGACAGCCGGAGCAGCCGCTTCGGTCTGGTGGCCGAGGCTGACATTAAGGGCATGGCACGGGCAATCATTTGGCCGGTATACCGCGCCGGACTGCTGGACATTGGGCCAGCCGTCAAATAGGCTATGAAGAGATTTCTGTTGACGCTGTTAATCGTTGCGCTTGTGGCCGCCCTCGCCGCGCTTGTGCTGGCGCCCGTGGCCATCCGGCAATACCGGCTGTCGGAGAACGCAAAGGTCGTAAACGGCTATAGGAACGCGGTGAACCGGCTGAGTGCGGAGGATTGCGACGCGATGCTGGCCCAGGCGCAGGAATACAATCGGTCGCTGGGCAATGCCGCGTGGACGGACCCCTATGCCCCGGGTTCCGGCGAATCGGCCCCGGCAGGCGACAGCGAAGCCCGTGCCGCGCTGCTGGATCCGTCGGGCAACGGCGTGATGGCGGTTCTGGAGGTGCCCAAGCTGGGCATGTCCCTGGCCGTATACCACGGCGATGAAGCCGACGCCTCCGCCGCGCGGGTAACGCACGTGGCCGGAAGCCGGCTCCCCTCGGAGGGCGCGGACGGACCGTGCCTGCTGCGCGCCACCCGGGATCGGTTCTTCAACCCCTTTGCGGGCCTGGACCGGTTGATCATCGGGGATTGCTTCTTCCTGCGGGTGATGCAGCAGACGCAGACCTACGAGGTATTCCAGGTCACCAGGGCGACGCCGGAGGCGTTGGAGGCATTCCATAGCACCGAAGGCGACGAAGAGTGCGCGCTTGTGGCCGAAGCCAACGGAATGCGGCTGGTGGTCCGCGGACGCCGCGTGTCACGGCAGAGCGTGAATCCCGCGGACGATTCAAGGCCGCTTCCCAGCGGCGTGCCGGAGCTCATACTCGCGGCCCCCGTGGCCGCGGTTGGCCTGATCTTGCTGTCGATCATCGAATGGGTGCGCCGGATGGCCCGGCGCGGGATGCGGCGGCGGATGAAGCTGTGACGCCGATTCGTCAACCATTGAATTGTGGGTATCATTTGCAAACAATTGCGATTGAATATAGTAATGGAGCGTGTTGTAATATGAAGAGAAAGAGCAGATACGCAAGAGCAAGCCGACTGCTGGTGTTTTTGTTGTGCGCGCTCTTGCTGGCGGGCATGATGCCTTCCTTTGGGGCGTTGGGCGACGCGCAGAACCGCAAGGGCAACCTGGTGGTTTCGCTGCTAACGAGCGTGGACGATTTGCCCAAGAATAAGAATGTGACGTATACCATTTACAAGGTCGGTGACCCAGCTCCGGAAACCGCCGCGGGCTGGAAGTTCGATGAGAATCTTTCCGAATCTACATCTACGAAGGAAATCACCGATATCATCGAAGCAAAGCTGAACAGCGACATGCAGGTCGCGGTCAACAAGCTTGCTGATGCCATGACGGACAAATACAAAGTAGATACCTTGAATCTGTCCAATGGCTCCGCAACATCCAAGGACCTGGATTACGGCATCTATCTCGGTGTGCTGACTGAAGCGCCCGAGGGCATGACGTCGAACCCTGCCCTGGTGACGATTCCCATGTGGAACGCCGACAAGACAAACCTGCAATACACTGTGCCCGTCAGTGTCAAGGACACCTACACCGGCGACCTGACCATCAGCAAGACCGTCGTCAGCGCAGACAAGGCGGATGAAAGCAAAATCTACAGCTTTACCATTGCGCTGCTGACAAAGGATGGCAAGCCCTTCACGCCCGATCAGAAATTCAAGACCAGCGCTGGCACTGAGGTCGAGTTCAAGGCTGGCGTGGCGACGCTGAGCGTCCAGGGCGGTCACAGCAGGACCATCTTTGACCTGCCCCACGGCACCCGCTACACCGTGACAGAGGTTGACTCACAGGGGCTCTTGCCCGACCAGGCCGTCATCAACGGCAGTATTGCCGGCGCGAGCCAGACTGCGGCCTTTACCAACACCCAGACCGGCGTCGACCGGAAGGACAACGAGGTGACGGTGACCAAGACCGACGGCAGCGAGCAAATCAGCGGCGCGGAATTTACGCTGTACGACGACGAGACTCCGATTAAAAAGTACACCGGCGGCCAGTTCAAAATCAGCACGGATGATTTGCCGCAGAGCATACTGCCCGCGGTGGGCGACACCAAGGAACTGACGCTGAAGGAAACCAGCGCGCCCGTGGGCTACACTGGCAGCAGCGCCGAATACAAGGTGGTTATCGCCGCCAAAGATGCGACGGCCATGAACAGCACCAGGAATACCCTGGTCACCACCACGACCTACACCATTACGATCGAGGATAAGAACGCCATTACCGTTGTCAACACACCGATCCCCGGTGTTCGCCGGGAGGACGACGCGGTGACGGTGACCAAGACCGACGGCGTGAATCAGCTCCCCGGCGCAATCTTCACGCTGTACGACGGCGAGAAGGAGATTACGACTTTCGAAGGCGGCCAGTTCGAGATCAGCACCGCCAATGAAAAGCTCAAGGACGTCCTGCCTGCGGCGGGCGGCAGCAAGAAGCTGACGCTGAAGGAGACCACCGCGCCGACGGGCTACAAAGCCAGCACCACCGCGTATACAGTGGAGATCAAGGCCAGTGAGAAGTCGTTATGGAGCAATGGCCACGCCGAGCTGGTCACCATCACGACCTACAGTATCACAATCAACGGCCGGAAGTCCATCAGTATCGACAACACCCCGATCACCGATGTCGCCCGGAAGGACAACGAGGTGACGGTGACCAAGACCGACGGCACTGCGCAGATCAGCGGCGCGACCTTCACGCTGTACGACGGCGATAATGTGATCACGACGTACACCAAGAGCCAGTTCACAATCAGCACGGCTGACGACGCGCTGAAGGACATCCTGCCCGCGGTGGGCGGCACCAAGGAACTGACGCTGAAGGAAACCAGCGTACCGACGGGCTACAACGGCAGCGATACCGAGTACAAGGTGGTTATCACCGCCAGCGACTCTTCACCTGCCTGGAACGCCGAGAAAACCAAGCAGATCACCACCACGACCTACAATATTTCCATCAATGGTCAGGATTCCGTCGTCGTCGTCAATACCCCCATCACCGATGTCAGCCGGAAAGACAGCAAGGTGACGGTGACCAAGACCGACGGCAGCGCGCAGATCGAAGGCGCGACCTTCACGCTGTACGACGGCGATAAGGCGATCTCGACGTACACCGGCAAACAGTTCGAAATCAGCACGGCCGACGAGAAGCTGCAAAGCATACTGCCCGAGGCGGACAAGGTCAGGACGCTGACCCTGAAGGAGACCACCGCGCCGACGGGCTACACCGGCAGCAGCGTCGAGTACAAGGTGGAGATCACCGCCAGCGAATCCACGGCCTGGAACGCCGATCACACCAAGGAAATCACCACCACGGCTTATACCATCAGCATCGACGGCAAGGATGCGCTGACGGTGCCCAACGAACCCATCACCGGGGTTGAGGAACAGCACGGCGCAGTGACCGTGTACAAGGTGAATGATTCGCAGCAGGCCCTCGCCGGCGCGGAATTCACGCTGTACAGCGGTGGAACGGCCATCAAGACCTACGGTGGCGCAAATGTGAGCACCATCGTGATTTCCACGAAGGATACCGAACTCAGCAAGTATCTGCCCGCGGTGGGGGAAAGCGCCAAGCTGACGCTCAAGGAGACCAAGGCTCCCGCCGGTTACACCGCAACCGATCAGACGTATGAGGTAGTGCTCAGCACCAGCTCCAGCCAGGGTTGGAACAGGGACCACACCAAATACATCACAACCACCACCTACGGCATCACCATCGGTGACGGAAAGAACTCTGTGACGGTTGTGAACACGGTCACACCCACCACCACGCCACCAGATGACGACGTCGCCCCGACGCCCGAACCCACCGTCGATATCACCGGCACGAAGGTTTGGGTGGACGAGAGCAACGCCCACAAAACACGCCCGGATTCCATCACGGTCACGCTGCTTGCGGATGGTTCGCCGGTAAACGCCACCCCCAGCTGGTCCAAGAGTGGCGACCGTTGGACGTTCACCTTCAGCGGCCTGCCCAAGTTCAACAGCGGCGGCAATGAGATTACCTACTCCGTACAGGAAACGCCGGTACAGGGCTATAAATCTTCGGTATCCGGAATGACGATCACGAACAGCCTGGAGCCCCAGGAGCCCAAGGAGTACACCGAAATCTCCGGCGCGAAGACCTGGAACGACAACGGCAACGAAAGTGGCAAGCGGCCCACAAACATCACGGTGCGCCTGTACCGCGACGGCGTGGAGATCGAGAGCCGCACGGTCACCGCGGGCACCGATTGGAAATACACCTTCGGCAGCCTGCCGGTGGACGACGGTTACGGCAATATCTACGCCTATGAGGTGCGTGAGGACGGCGTGAAGGGTTACTACACCCGCGTCGATGACATGAGCGTAACCAACTCGGTGATCGACGGCAGCACACCTCCGACGCCCACTACCGAGGACGGCACGCCGCCGCCAGAGGGCCTCACGCCCAACGTACCGCAGAAGCCCGAAGATGTGCCCGAGCGCAAGACAGGCACCCCGGTTCCGCACTTCGAAGAGAAGACGGATGAGGAACTGGAAGAGCTGTTCGACATGTTCGGCTACGGCACACCGCTGTACGGCATGTTGGGGACCGGCGATCAAGTTCCCGTATGGGTTTGGATATGCGCTGGCGCCGGTGCACTGGCCCTGATCCTGTTCATCGCGACGGGACGGAAAAAGAAAAAAGCCAAATAATGTGAACCGGAGGGGGCATTAAGCCCCCTCCTATTTTTGTCCGCGACAGTATGTCCATTGTTTTTTTGTAACTATTCAGTCAGGTAACTTCTGATTTGTCGGGGAGACAAGGGAACAGGGAACAGGGAACAGGGAACAGGAATGGCGGCTGGCGCGATCCGTAACAACGCTAACTCGCCGGGGGTATCGGGGGCGGAGCGCCCCGATT
>ONJE01000320.1 GCA_900318045.1 uncultured Eubacteriales bacterium | reverse complement strand
CCCTTGACTTGCCGCCAGCAAGCCTGCGGGCCTTCGCCTTGGTATGACGAAAAATCCGCTCGCATGCTTGCATACATTTAGATTGAGATTAGTATAAACGTGCGATTGAAAGAAAAGGGACGGTTCTTTGAAGCCCGAAAAGCGGCGTCAAAGGACCGTCCCTTTTATGAATTAAGGGCCTGTGCAGAAATTATCCATACATTATGCTTGCCTCAATTCGCCATTGCGGCGTTGTCGTCAGTCAACGTGCCCCGGCACGCCTCCCTCCTCCGCCTTGCACTGACGAATTCATTCGGCGCATTCTGTACGAATAATTTACTCACAGTCCCTAACCGAATGTCAGTCGCTGTTTTTGTTCTGCATCCTGATGATGATCTCCAGTATCCACTGCACCACGCGCAGCACCTCCAGTATGAACTGGGCGATATAGGAGAGGATGTAGGCGTCGTACACTTCAGCCATCATCTCCAGTTCGTCTTCGTTGGCAAGGCCGTAATCCCGCATCATCCGAAGGGCAAGGGCGTTGGCCCGCTTCTCAACCGGGATGTTCAACCATGTGACGATGAAGCCGGCGACCAGGAGCAGTCCGCTGAACGCCATGGAAGCATAGGAAATGATGGTGATGTCCTTCATGACCAAATAGTCGATGATCATGCCGATGAGGATGATCGGAATGAACAGCAGCGGTCCAAAGATTCCCAGCAGCGACAGCTTGCCGCGCATCTTGGCCTGTTCATCGCCCTCCTCGCACAGGCGGGCGATGGCTGCCTTCTGAACACCCAGGGCTGTGGAGGTCACCGAGGTCTTGTTGTCGATCTTGCCCAGCCAAGAGCGCAGGTAGATGGTTTTGGTGACCACGTTGTAGTAGTTGCCGAAAATAGCCTCGCGGATAAAGCCTGCCTTGCGAACCTTGACCTGGGTCAGGCCCGCCTGGTCCAGCACGTAGCGGGCGCTCTCAATGCCGGTCATATTCGTGGAGATGCCCCGCTTGTTGGCCTTGCGGTAGCAGAGCCACACCCGGATCTCCAGCACCAGACACACGACCGACATGATCACGATCAGCACACCCACGACCAAATAGGCTGCGGTCAGAGCCGGAGGCGCGCCTCCCAGCTCCCTGGAAATGTAATTTATAATGTCATTCATCGTATTATTCCTTTCCGTTCAAAAATTTGCTTTATTATACACGCTTGACTTGCCCGAGTCAATACAGAGCAAGTAAACAAATCAATGGTTTTTATCGTCGTCATCCCGGACGTTATATCTCCGTACCGCCACTTGCGCAATTCCCCCAAGTATTTTATAATTAAGGAAATACCGCACAATATGGGTGGCAGCCTGACGGATGACTTTCAGCCATCCGCAGCCTGCAAATTCCTTGACTTACCGGGCGCTCGAACCCAGTAAGCCTGCGAAATTTGCAGGCCACGCCTGACTAAAATTCACCTCGCCATACCACCACCCAATTATGCGGTATTTCCTTAAGCAAAAGGGGCGGTTATATATGGCTTTGAAACTCGCCAGGCACGGCACGACGAGGGACATGACCAGCGGATCAATCATCCGCCAGATCATACTTTTTGCGCTGCCGCTGATGCTGGGCAACATCTTCCAGATGATGTACAATACGGTGGACAGCATCGTCGTGGGCAACTTCGTGGGCAAGGAGGCGCTGGCCGCCGTTGGCTCCACGACGATGATCGTTAACATGCTGGTGTTCTTCTTCAACGGCTTCTCGGTGGGCGCGGGCGTGGTGATCGCCCAGCACTTCGGGGCCCGGGACATGGAGCGCCTGCACAGCGCCGTGGAGACCACCGTAGCCGTTACGTTCGTGATGTGCGTGTTGTTCACACTGATCGGCGTGGCCGGGGTACGTCCCATGCTGCGGCTGATGTCCACCCCCGACGATGTGTTTGAAGACGCTGTCGACTACCTGACCATCTATTTTTGGGGCTTTTCGGGGCTGCTGATCTACAACACCGGCAGCGGTATACTCCGGGCTGTAGGCGACACGACCCGACCGCTGATGTTCCTGGCGCTGACCAGCATACTGAACATCGTGCTGGACCTTGTCTTCGTGATCGGCCTGAAGGCGGGCATCGCGGGCGTGGCTTATGCCACGATACTCTCCCAACTGATCTCCGCGGTACTGGTACTGCGGCTGCTGACCAACACAAAGGACATCTACCGCCTGACCTGGCGGGATCTGCGCATCGAGTGGCCGGTGCTGCGGCGCATATTTGCCGTGGGCTTGCCCGCAGGGATACAATCGGTCATCACGGCATTTTCCAATGTGTTTGTCCAATCCTATGTTAACCACTTCGGCTCGTCCTGCATGGCGGGGTGGAGCTGCTACAACAAGCTGGACCAGTTCATCATGCTGCCCATGCAATCCACCGCCATGGCCGCCACAACCTTTGTCAGCCAAAACATCGGCGCGAAGCAGTATGAGCGGGCTGACCGGGGCACCTGGACGACCATACTGCTGTCGCTGGGGATAACGCTGGCAGTGGCGGTGGTGCTGGTGATCTTCGCAGAACCCGCTGTGCGGCTGTTCAGCCAGGACCCGTCAGTGATCGGGTTCGGTGTGTTGTTCATGCGGTCAAACACCTTCTTCCTGCTGTTCAACTGCGTCAACCACACGTTGGCCGGGGCGCTGCGTGGCCGGGGCGATTCCCGTGCACCGATGTTCATCATGCTGCTGTCCTTTGTGTTGATCCGCCAGATCTACCTGTTCGTGGTCACGCGCTTCGTGGCCAACACCCCGTTCCTGGTGGGCTTCGGCTATCCGGTGGGCTGGATGTGCTGCTGCGCGATTGAGGTGACGTATTACTTTGTGCGTTGGGGTCGCCGCGCACGGCAGCAGGGCGCGTGATTGGAACAACATTGCAGGGGCGGCGTCATCGCCGCCCCTGTATCGTTTATTCCTTTTTCTTCCACGCCTTCGGCAGCAAGGCCGCCCCCAGCAGGGCGAGTATGATGCCCCAGCGCAACAGGCCGCCCCAAAACTCCACAATGCGAAGCTCACGCGTACCGATACGCATCAGGCCAGAGGCCGTGGACACCAAATTCCAAAAAACCTTGGTGATGGAGGACCACTCCACGAAATTGTCAGGCACCCACTCGGTGAAAATGTACACCGGCTGTACGGAAAAGGTCAGCAGCAGCCAGGCAGCGCCCACCAAAGCGGCATAGCATAACAGTGTCAGCGCGATGATGCCCACGAGCCGGGGGATCATCTCCCGGAAGTAGCGCTGCTTCAACGCTTCCCGGTAACCCGCAAACCAGCCCATCACCCGGTCGGTCAACCGCAGGAACACCCCGTACAACGCGTACATTCCTACGATCAGCAACAACAGGCGGGGCAGTATCGTGCGACGCATGGCCTCCTTGTTCAGGTCGATCATCTGGCCGTCCTCCGTCCATTGACGGACGCCGGTCAAGAAGGTGTTGGCCCATCCGGAGCCGCTGCGCGGTTTCGCGGACAACGTCAGGACCTCCAGGGAGATACCGTTGGCCACCGCGGCCTTCAAAGGGATGTAGGCGTCAAAGGGCACGACGTCTCCCACACCCCGCCCGCCGAACACACTGCCGCCGTGCCTGACGGTGCCGACCACGCTGAATTCCACATCATTCAGCTTGACGGTAGCCGATTCCGGCAGTGTCGAACCGAACATTCTGATGACCAGGTCCTCATCCAGCATGATTACCGCCGTGCCGCGTTGCAGCTCAAGCTCACTGATGCGCCGACCGGCCTTCAGGAAGCGGGGGTAGACCTCCAGCCAGCCCTCATCCATGGCGATCAGGTTGACGTCGGCATACCCGGTGTCGGAAGAAAGCTTAATCCTGCTGATGCCGCCGCCGAAGGTCATGCTGTCATAATTGACGCGTTGCGCCTGCATGACCTCCTTCGCCTTTTCCATGGAAGCATTGATGGTGGTGTTGTTCTCCCCCGCATCCGGTGCCAGGGTTGTATACTGAAGCACGTTAGGGGTCTGGCAAAGCATGACCATCGCCCACAGAGCCATCACCGCGCCCAGGACCATCAGCACCCAGGGCAGTATGCGCCTGCGATATTTCATGTTATGCGCCCCCGATCAGTCTTCAGATTCATCTTTGTCGGAATCCGACTGCACGTACTGCATCACGGTATCGCCGCCGCGGATATTTCGGTCTTCGCCATAGGCGATGAGATAGGCGCTCAGGTCGTCCTGCACTGACACCTTCTCGGTGGTCATTGCCACCACATTGACCTTCTTTTCCTCGATCTTGTAGGTGTCTCCTGCGAACGCACCCTCGTTGCGTTTGGCGATGAAGACATAGTAATCCGGCTTGCTGCCACGCACCATATTGGTGTCCAGCAGCGTGGTGGCCTCCCGGGCGTTGTAGACCAGAATCATGCTGGTGCCGTTTTCGAGGATGCTGTAAACGCTGCCTACGGCATTGATGAGCTGCTTGGTCATTTCGATGTCGCAGTACTTTCTGTTCTCGCTATCGGTGCCGATGCCGAGAACCTTGCTGGAAACACTGCTGTCGGACTCCATGGAGACGTTCATGCCTTCTGTCACGGTGCGCGTCACATTGGTCAGGTCCGCCCGCAGCACGGGCAGCACATTCTTCATCATCACGGAGGCCAGGCTGCCCATAGTCCAGAATACGATGGAGGCCAGCTGGGATTCTGGGTCCGCCACATACTTTGCCAGCA
>ONJE01000314.1 GCA_900318045.1 uncultured Eubacteriales bacterium | reverse complement strand
CATCGACCCGCTCCCGGACGACGCGCCCTGGTTCGTCAAGGATTATCACGCCTACTACAAGACCCCGCGCGGCTACCACAAGCGCAGCGGCAACTCCAACGACGGCTGGAACGTCATCGGCTGCCAGAGCTTCCTGAACCAGCCCCTGCTGGCCTGGGCCGGTGAGATCGAGAATCCCGTCCTCCTCATCCACGGCGAGAAGGCCCACAGCCGCTATTTCAGCGAGTACGCCTTCGGCCTCCTGACCGGAACAAACAAGGAACTCATGATTATCCCCGGCGCCTCCCATGTGGACCTTTACGACGACGTCGCCGGCGTGATTCCTTACGACAAAATGGAGTCTTTCTTCAAAGAGAATCTGAAGTAGTATGTACCGTCCGATCCTTTTCTGCCTCCTGGCGCTGCTGGCGTGCACCAAAGCCCCGGATCCGGTCGTGACCATCCCCGACCCGCCCCAGGAAAAGCCGGGGGATAACGGTGGCAACAATGGAAATAACGATACAACCATGCCTGCTGAGATTAAAATCACCATTTCCGGGAAGTCACTCCCGGTGAAAATCGAGGATAATGCGGCCACGAAGGCCCTTGTCGCGGCCCTTCGCGAGGCTTCCATCACCTATGAGGCCGACGACTACGGCGGCTTCGAGAAGGTAGGCGCCCTGGGCCGGTCACTCCCGACCAGCAATACACAAATAAGCACCCAGCCCGGCGATGTGATCCTGTACAGCGGCAACCAGATCGTCCTGTTCTATGGCACCAATTCCTGGAGCTACACCCGGATCGGTAAGATGGAATATGGCTCTTTGGACGAATTAAAGACCTTCCTGAAGGCAGGGCAAGGAACAATATCCGTAACTTTGTCCTTATAGACATCGACTATGAAAACGAAACGGATCCTTGCTTTGATGATTATGTCAGTATCGACAGCAACCGGGTTGTGGGCGCAGATCGATGTCCACAGCCATGCCATCACGGCTTCGTACATGGATTTCATCAAGGCCCATGGGGCCGAGATGGACGAAGGTTTCCCGATCCCGGGCTGGAACGTGGAGGAGCATCTGGCCTTCATGGACCAGGCAGGCATCGAGACCGCCGTCCTAACGATGCCGGCGCCGCAGCCCTGGTTCGGGGATGGCGCGGAATCGGCGGCTTTCTGCCGCAAGTACAACGAGGAGTGCGCCGCGCTCAAGGCCCTGTACCCTGGGCGCTTCCTTTTCTGCGCCGCCCTGCCGTTGCCGGACGTGAAGCGGGCGGTGGAAGAAGCCATCTATGCGTTGGACGTCCTGCATGCGGACGGTGTGAAACTGGCCACCAACAGCTACGGCCAATACCTGGGCGACCTGGAACTGGAGCCGCTGATGGAGGTGCTGAATGCGCGCAAGGCCGTGATCATCACGCATCCTCACAAGCCTTCCGCCGTCAATGACAAGCTGATCGCCGAAGTGCCGCTGGCTTCCTACGAGTATCTGGCCGAAACTACGCGTGCCATCCTCAACATGGCAGCCCACGACGTCCTGGTCCGGTATCCGGACCTCAAGGTCGTGGTCCCGCACTGCGGCTCGTTCCTGCCGAACGCCCTTCCGCGTTTCAAGGGCCTCCTGCCCGTCATGATCAAGCAGGGGTATATGAAGCCGGTGGATGTGGACGCCAACATCGCCCGCCTGTATTTCGACCTCGCCGGCGCCGCGACGGACGATGCCATCCGCTCCCTCCTGACCATCACCACCGCCGACCATCTGCTCTATGGCTCCGACTATCCCTACGTCGCCGCCCCGGCGCTGGTCGCCGCGAAGGGCTCCTTGCAGCAGCGTCTTCCGGCCCTGGGCCTGGACCCGCAGGCGGTCCTGGCGGACAACGCCCGCAGGCTCTTCGGCGCCGACATCCCGGTACGGGAGTATGGCGAAAAGCTGGTCCGGCTGGCGGAGATCGAGGTCGTCCCGGGGAAACTCGATGAATATTTGAAGTACGCCGCGGAGGTAGGCCGCGTGTCCATGGCAACGGAGCCGGGCGTCATCGCCCTCTTCTCGATGCAGGACAAGACCGACCCTTGCAAGGTGTACATCCTGGAGGTCTATGCCGACCAGCAGGCCTATCAGGCCCACATCCAGACCGCCCATTTCCGCAAATACAAGGAGGGCACGGCCGACATGGTCCAGTCCCTCAAGCTGATCGACACCATTCCGCTGGTGATGGCGGCGTTCGTGAAAAAGGCACAATGACAAGACAACCGATGATGAAGACAAGAATAGGCATGCTGGTCCTGTTGCTGACCGCATCCGTTTCACTTTTTGCACAGAATAATATGGCACTGACGAAGAAACAGCAGGCGCTCGCGGCCATTGCGGCCAACGAGGCGAAAGGAAATATCGACGGGCTGAAGGAGGCCCTGAACGAAGGACTTGAACTGGGATTGACCGTGAGCGAAGCCAAGGAGGCCCTGTCGCATCTGTATGCATACACGGGCTTCCCGCGCTCGCTGAACGCGCTGGGCGCCCTGCAGCAGGTTATTAAAGAGCGCACGGAGGCAGGCCTTCGCGTGGAGGAAGGCCGCGAGGCCGACCCGCTGCCGAAGGACTACGATGCGTTGAAACAGGGCACCGAGGTGCAGACGAAACTCGTCGGCGGCCAGCCGTTCACCTATGCCTTCGCCCCGCAGACCGACTTCTATCTGAAGGCCCATCTGTTCGGCGACATCTTCGCCCGGAACAACCTGACCTTCGCCGAGCGCGAAATCGTCACGGTCAGCGCCATTTCCGCCCTGCCCGGCTGCGAGCCGCAGCTGGTGGCCCACGTCTCCGGCGCCCGGAACATGGGCGTGTCCGATGTCGAGCTCCGCGCGCTCCCGGCGTTCCTGGAGGAGAAAGTGGGCTTTGCGGAGGCCGAGCGGCTTCGCGGCGCGCTGGCTTCCGTCCTCGGCGGCGCCCATACCCCCGTGCAGACGGTCGATTTCTCCGTCTGGCCCCAGGGCGAGCCGAACTCGGCCTATGCCCAGTATTTCACGGGAAACAGCTACCTCGCGCCGATGGAAGGCGGCATCGCCAATGTCACTTTCGAGCCCCGCTGCCGCAACAATTGGCACATTCACCACAAGCAGGTGCAGGTGCTGATCTGCGTGGCCGGCCGCGGCTGGTACCAGGAATGGGGAAAGCCGGCGGTGCCCATGACGCCCGGCACCATTATCGCCATTCCGGCGGAGGTCAAGCATTGGCACGGAGCCGCGAAGGATTCCTGGTTCCAGCACCTGACTTACCACAAGGACGTGCAGGAAGGCGCTTCCAACGAATGGCTGGAGCCGGTGACGGACGGGCAGTATGATGCGCTTTGATGCGGTCTTTCCGCAAAAAAGCGTATCTTTGTGGCCATGAAAGGATTGAAAGAATTATCGGCAGGGAAGAGATTCCTGATG
>ONJE01000433.1 GCA_900318045.1 uncultured Eubacteriales bacterium | reverse complement strand
CCGCCATTGCTGCGTTGTCGTCGGTCAACGTGCCCCGGCACGCCTCCCTCCTCCGCCTTGCACTGACGAATTCATTCGGTGCATTCTGTACGAATAATTTATGCACAGTCCCTAACGCAATATCTGTAGCGAAAGCCGGGAGATTCCCGGTTTTTTTCTATCATGAGTATGGACAAATCCCGGAAAACAGTGTAATATAACATCAGGAGTAAATGTTCAGTCGCAGGCAAATTCTGATTTGAATGCAGTGGTGGCGTCTATGTCGCCGCTACAGGGCTTTCAGGGATTTTCCGTCTCATTTTGTCGCGGGAACTGATGCTTTGGCTTGGTTGTACCGCCCCGTGCGCGGCTTTTCCTGTTCCCTGTTCCCTGTTGCCTGTTCCCTTTGATCTACCCTTGGCGTTTCCGCCAACGCCTCGCCAAATCAGAAGTTACCGGACTGTATCGTTACCACCAGAATGGAAATATATGCACAAAACCGGAAAAGGGAGGTGTACTGCATGAAGCGCCGGTTGCTCAGCAGAATTGCGCTGATTCTGGCTCTGGCGATGCTGCTGCCGACAATCCTTGTCGCCGTGGCGGATGCGCCGGAGGAACTTGAAATAGAAATTGACGGGATCGGGCTTGCAACGGACGGGACAGGGGAAGACCTGACCCCGGACAGCGAGGAAGTGACCATCGAGGACGGGAACCTGATCCTCGACGATATAATCGGTGACGATCTGCTCTCAGGCGACCTGTTGGATATCGGGCTGTCGGACGCATCGCTCCTGGACGCGACGGATGCTGCGGGCCTGGGCTTGCAGTCTGACGACGCGGGAATGTTGGAGAGCGCCGAGGAAACCATCGGGAGTGTCACGACATCCGGGGGCATGGACAACGACGCGCTGTTTGAGGCGTGGATGAACCAGGTGCTGCCGGGAAGGACTTCCCTCCGGCGCAATGCCTCAGCCCGTTCCGGTCGGGCCAGCCTGAGCGGCCTCAACCGGAAGCTGTACGACGCCCTGGTGCCGATGATTCGGGAGGTTGCCGAGGGCAAGCGAACCAGCACGATGCTGAAGGTGGACGACGTTGCCGCCGGCCTTTCCGACAGCTGGTGGACTGCCGAGCAGCTGGGTGTGAGCCTGGACGACAAAGAGCTCGGAATGACCCTGCTGGCCAAGGAGGGCTTTGACCAGAGGAAGATCATGCTGGCGCTTTTGGCGGATTGTCCATACGACCTTTACTGGTTCGACAAAGTGACCGGCGGCATGACCTGGGGCTACGTGAAAATGAAGCAGGGCGGAAAGGCCCGGCTGTCGTCCATGACCGCGATGATAGCCGTCGCGGTGGACTATTCGAGGACAGGTGTATCCGGTACCTTTGAGGTGAACGACCTTCCCCAGCGGGTCAGCACTGCCGTTGCCAACATCAACAGCGTCATCGCCGACAACAGGGGCAGGGACGATCTTGCCAGGCTGCGGGCCTACGCCAACGCGATCTGCGGTCGCGTGGTGTACAACCACGACGCGGCGGGCAACCCCAACACCCCCTATGGCGATCCCTGGCAGCTGGTGTACATATTCGATGGCGATGATTCGACCAATGTGGTGTGCGAGGGCTATTCCAAGGGTTTCAAGTACCTGTGCGACCTGAGCGACTTCGACGGCGAAGTATACGTCGAGCTGATGTCCGGCACGATTCCCGCGGGCAACCACATGTGGAACGCGGTACGGATGCCCGACGGGCGCTGCTACCTGGTGGACCTGACCAACAGCGACGGGGGCGACGCCTGCAACGAGAAGTACTTCCTGAAGGGCTGCACGGACCAGACGGCCAGCAGCTTTACCTGCGACAGCCTGTCCTATACCTATAACGATCAGACCCGCGCGCTCTTCTCCAGCGATTGGCTGACGATGTCCGGCACGGACTACGGCAAGGGCTATGCCGTGAACACCTCGGCCACGAACGGCACGCTGTCAGCGAGCACACAGACGGCGAACGCGGGGGAGCCCGTCACGCTGACCCTGACCCCTGAAAAGGGCTTTGCGGCGACCGCGCCCACAGTGCGCTCCGGGAGCCGGAGCATCGATGTAGTGCAGGTGGGCAGCGGGCAGTGGCGCTTCACCATGCCCTATGGCGATGTGACCGCATCGGCGGACTGTGAGCCCAACTATAAAGCAGATGGCTGGTCGGGCGCTTACGACGGAGAAAACCATGGCATCAGCGTGTCCACGGCGGCGGATTACACGGTGACCTATGGCACCGCCAGCGGCGCGTACAGCCTGGCACAGAGCCCTGTATGGAAGGATGTGGGGACCTATACCGCCTACTATTGCGTCCGTTCGGCGGATGCTGTCGTGGCTGAGGGAAAGGCTACGGTGACCATCACCCCGAAGACGGTGGGCCTGAACTGGACGAACACCAGCCTCACCTACAACGGCGCAACCCAGGCGCCTTTGGCGAAG
>ONJE01000311.1 GCA_900318045.1 uncultured Eubacteriales bacterium | reverse complement strand
TTCTCAATCTATAAAATCAAAAGAAATCCGCAAGGATTTCCTCCTTCACTAACCACTAATCACTAGCCACTGGCCACTCAAATTCTGATTTGTCGCTCCGTGACAAATCAGAATTTTACCCTGCAGAAACCCGGAGGCACACCCATGAAATGTCCCTATTGCGGCGGCGTATGCGCGGACGATGCGCTGTACTGTCCCAGCTGCAAGCAGCCACTGCCCACCGCCCAGGGCGAAGCCCGGGCGCAGCATGAAAAGCGCCGCGAGAAGCGCACCGCCGGCCAGAAGGCCCTGTCGGCGGTATTTGTCGTGCTGTTCGCCGTTGCCCTGGTCGTGGGGGCATTCAAGCTGGTGGGCTGGATCAAAAGCTACCAGCTGACCCGCCTGTATACCCGCGGGGCCTATGCCCCCACCCTGTCCGAGATCCATCTGGACGACATGCGCCAGGGACACGCCATGATCTTCTTCGGCAAGGACGGCGACCAGATCTACGTGCCGGAGCTGCAGCGGTCGCTGTCGATCTCCGGCGGCGTGGCCCGCATGGAGATGCCGGACTCCGACTGGTTTACCAACAACGTGACGGATGTGGAGTACGCCGACATCACCCTGTCGCCGATGCTGATCAGCGAGAGCGGCAAAAAGACCGAGCTGCCCCAGTTCAACTTCCAGGTGGACGTGCCCGTGAGCCCGCTGAATGTCACCAGCCCCGCCCAGGAGCGCACCACCGTGGTCACCGGTGTGTACCCGCTGACGCTGAACGTGGTGCCCGGCAGCACCGTGTTCGTCAATGGCGAGGACGTCACCGACTCCCTGGACCGCAGCGGCTACATGTCCACCTATGTCAGCGTCAAGCCCATCGGCGACAACGTGATCACACTGATCGTGCGCACCCCGAAGCACCGGGAGTGCCGCCGGGAACTGGTGATCTTCCGCCAGCACTACGATATCGAGGTGGAGCTGGACACCACCGTGTCAAACACCAGTCCCTCCCGCACCATGGCCGTCACCGGCACCATCGAACCCGGCGCTTCCATCGCGGTGGACACCGACCACATCGAGGAGAGCCTGACCGTGGACCAGCAGACCGGCCGCTTCTCCTTCGTGGCCCGCTTCGCCAACTACGGCAACAACATCATCCGCTTCCGCGCCACCAAGGAAGGCAAGCAGGATGCCGAGATCGTGCTGAACGTGGACTACCGTCCTTCCCTGGACGAGCTGTCCGGACGCGCCTGGGCCATGGATTACCCGCAGCTGCGCATACTGTTCGAGAACTGGCGCTACCAGAGCTTCGTGTGCAAGGGCCCGATCATCGACACCTTCACCGACGACGACGGCCGCAAGTACATGGTCATGGACGTGGGCACCGACGAGCGCCAGCTGGTAATCCTGGTCAACGAGACCTCCATCGCCAGCCCGACCCTGGGCCGCAGCTACCAGGCCTACGCCTACGTGGACGGCCAGCACCTTTACCAGTCCGAATACTACCCAATGCTGATCGCCCTGTACATGGACGTGGCGGGATAGTCAAATTGGGAATGGGAATGGATATTCACAGCAATTCCATTCCCAATTCCCAATTCATTAACATCGTATTAATTCATACCACCCCATTGCATTCTTCAGATAATTACGCTATAATAGCCGCGAAAGGAAGGGCAGTGGCGCAGGGCACTGGCGGAACGAGATGCCAATTTCCGTCAAATCATGCAAGCGCAGGGATACCGTTTTACCGATTGTATGAGTAGGAATGGCGCGTCAAGTACCGGCGGATGGGAGGTTGCCGCCGGGCGAAGGAGCCCCCGGCTCCGCGATGCCATTATCGCATCCGCTAACGCAATCGCAGGCGCGCGGCTTCCAGGCGGCGTGCCGAATATACCATCGATCAACCTCCTCCATGAAGAACGGAGGTTTTTTTATGTTCAAAGGCAGAAATACCACCCGTATGCTGGTGACGATGGCGCTGCTTTCCGCCATCGAAGTCGTGCTGGCCCGCTTCATCGTGCCGATGCCCAACCCCACCATGCGCTTTTCCATCGAGGCCGTGCCCATCATCGTTGCGGGTTACCTGTATGGACCCGTCGGCGGTGCCATCGTGGGCCTGGTGGGCGACGCCGTGGGCACCCTGTTCTCGGGCTACGGCTATAACCCGCTGTTCGCCGTACCCCCGATGCTGATCGGCCTGTGCGCGGGACTGATGCGCCCGCTGCTGTACAGGAAGGTCAGCTTCCTGCGGATCCTGGCCACCTTCCTGCCCGCGGTGGTCGTGGGCAGCGTGCTCTGGCAGAGCTACTGGCTGTCCTTCTTCTACGGCACCCACAGCTTTGTGTGGTTCCTGGGGTCCCGGGCCGTGCAGTTCGCCATCACGTCGGTGGTAAACGCAGCGGTGATCTTCGGCCTGTTCAAGAGCCGGGTATTCGACGCGCTGCACCTTTGGCCGCCGGAGGGCGCGCAGGCCGCCGCACAGAAAAACAACAAGCAAGCGAGCGTGATATCATGAATATGGACGAAGCCCTGAAATACATCCACGACGTCAGCTGGCTGGGCACCATTCCCGGCCTGGAGCGTGAGCTGGAGCTGCTCGACCGCATCGGCAATCCCCACCGGGGCATGAAGTACATCCACGTGGCGGGAACCAACGGCAAGGGTTCCACCGCCGCAATGCTGGCCAGCATATTGCGCAAGGCCGGCTATCGCACGGGACTGTACACCTCGCCCTACATCATCCGCTTCAACGAACGAATCCAGGTAGACGGCGAGCAGATTCCCGACGCGGATGTCTGCGAACTGACGGAGTACATTCAGCCCCACGCCGAGGCCATGGCCGACCACCCCTCGGAATTCGAGATCGTGACCGCCATCGGCTTTGAGTATTTCAAGCGCCAAAAGTGCGACATCGTGGTGCTGGAGGTGGGCATGGGCGGCGAATGGGACGCCACCAACGTCATCGAGGACAACGAGGCTGCGGTGATCGTCAACATCGGCCTGGACCACACCGAGGTGCTGGGCGACACCATCGAGAAGATCGCGCTGACCAAGTCCGGCGTGGTGAAGAAGGGCTGCCCCTGCGTGATCTACCGGCAGGAGAAGTCCGTGGAAGACGTGTTCCGGCAGGTGTGCGCGAAGATGGACGCGCCCTTCTTCCCCGCCGACTTCGACAGCCTCCGCCCCACCTACTCCGGGCTGGACGGCCAGCGGTTCGACTGGGGCGACATGGTGGATATCCACCTGCCGCTGCTGGGCGACCACCAGCTCAAAAACGCCGCCAACGTGCTCTCCGCCGTGAAGGTGATCTCCGGCACGGTCTCGTTGTCCTTGGTAAATGCCATAGAGAGCGCGCCGGTGTTGGTGGCCACGATGCCCACCTTGATGGTGCTTCCGTCCTCGTCGTCGGTGTAGACGGCCACCACCGCCATGCGCTTGAGCGTGGCCTTGCCGCCGGGC
>ONJE01000308.1 GCA_900318045.1 uncultured Eubacteriales bacterium | reverse complement strand
GACGCCGTACATGTTCCTCGGCTATGTGATTGCCTATTGCATCATATGGCTGGTTATGTGTCTGATCTACAAGCGGCAGATTCGCCGGATCAACGAAGCGCTGAAGACATGGAAGGCGCATCAGGATGAAAAGACATAACCATTCATCGCAGGGTGTGTATATAACGCCTGAAGCGCGTTTTGGAAACGCACAGGGACGCCGTTTATGGCGTCCCTGTGCGTTCATTATCAAAATCATTTCTCCACCTTCACGATCGGGGCGGCGACGGCGGAGAAGGTGCGCTCGCTGCCGTTGGCAAAGCGGATCTTCACCCGCTGTTCGGCCCCCTGGCCGGTGAGGGCGGTGACTTCGCCCCGGCCGAAAACCCGATGGTGTACGGCGTCGCCCACCTTGAACAGGGCGACCGCCGCGGCGACGCGGGTCTGTCCCCCGCCGTTCCAGTTGAAGCCGCCCTTCTGTACCCCGGCAATGCCCAGCTTCCGGTCCAGCTCGGCGCTGCCGGTACTGGTCGCCCCGCTCCCCTGCTGCCAGCGGGTGTTGTAGGGGGACCGGGTGGTCTGGCTCCAGCCACCCCCGGCGCTCGGCGGCGGCACGCGGCGGGGCTGGGTGCTGCCCATGCCCTCCACGACCAGGCGCTGTGGAATCTCGGTGACAAAGCGGGAAATGGGGTTGGCGTTGCGGGCGTTGTACAGCGCCCGGGTGCGGGCGTGGCTGAGAAACAGCCGCTTGCGGGCGCGGGTGATGCCCACGTAGGCCAGCCGGCGCTCCTCCTCCAGCAGATTGTCGTCGAACAGCGCCCTCGTCAGCGGAAACACCCCCTCCTCCATGCCGGCCAGGAACACGTCGTTGAACTCCAGGCCCTTGGCCGAGTGCAGCGTCATCAGCGTCACCGCGCCGCCGGACTCGTTCATGGCGTCCAGGTCGGACACCAGCGCCACGTTCTCCAAAAAGTCCGTCAGCCCGGCCTCGGGGTTCAGGCTTTCAAATTCAGACACCGCGCCCTGGAGCTCCTTTATGTTCTCGATGCGGGATTCGTTCTCCTCGCTCTTGTCCTCCTCCAGCGCCTTCACATAGCCGGTGCGTTCGATCAGCGCCTCCAGGAACTCGGAGGGCTTTTTTTCGTACATCAGCTCGGTCAGGTCCACCATCAGCGCGGCGAAGGCCCCCAGCAGCTTCTTCGGCCGTGCGGACAGGGGCACGTTCTCCCAGTCCAGCACCGCCGACAGCAGCGGCATGTCGTTCTCCTGGGCGTATTGCGCCAGCCTGTCCACGGTGGCGTCGCCGATGCCCCGCTTGGGGGCGTTGATGATGCGCCGGGTGGACACGTCGTCGTCGGGGTTGGTCAGGCAGCGCATGTAGGCGACCAGATCCTTGACCTCCTTGCGCTCGTAGAAGCGCTGGCCACCGTAAACCCGGTACTGGGTGCCACCCCGCACGAAGGCCTCCTCAAGCACGCGGGACTGGGCGTTGGTGCGGTACAGCACGGCAATGTTGCCGGGGTTGTCGCCGTTTCGTATCAGCTTTTGGGACATCTTCAGTATGAAGGCGGCCTCGTCCCGCTCGTCCATGGCGTGGTACAGCGCGATGCGCTCGCCCCGGTCGTGCTCGGTCCACAGCGCCTTCTCCTTGCGGCCCTGGTTGTGGGCGATGACCTGGTTGGCGGCGTCCAGTATGTTGCCGGTGGAGCGGTAGTTCTGCTCCAGCTTGATGGTCACGCACTCGGGGAAGTCCTTTTCGAAATCCAGTATGTTCCGAAGGTCCGCCCCGCGCCAGCCGTAGATGGACTGGTCGTCGTCACCCACCACACACAGGTTATGCCTGTCGCCAGCCAATAAACGCACAAGCATGTACTGTGCCGCATTGGTGTCCTGATACTCGTCCACCAGTATGTAGCGGAACTTGTCCCGGTAGTAGTCCAGCACCGGCGGCTGCTCGGTGAGCAGCTCCAGCGTCTTGATGAGCAGGTCGTCGAAGTCCAGGGCGTTGTTGCCCTTCAGCTGCTGCTCGTAGAGCCGGTAGGCCTCGTAGAGCTTGTGGCTGCGGAAGTCATCGCCGGACTCCTTCAGCCATTCGGTGGGCGTCAGCAGCCGGTTCTTGGCGTCGGAGATCACGGCGCGGATCTGCTTGGGCGGAAACTCCTTGTCGCTGAGCTTCAATTCCTTCGCCACGGCCTTGATGACCGACATGCGGTCGTCCTCGTCGTAGATGGCGAACTGGCGCTTGTAGCCCAGCTTTTCGATGTCCCGGCGCAGTATGCGGGCGCAGCAGGCATGGAAGGTGGAGATCCAGGCGTCCTCCGAGGCCTCCCCCGCCAGTTTGTGCACGCGCTCTGCCATCTCCCGGGCGGCCTTGTTGGTGAACGTGATGGCCAGTATGTGCCACGGCGCCACGCCCCTTTCCATCAGATAGGCCACCCGATAGGTCAGCACGCGGGTCTTGCCGCTGCCGGCCCCAGCCAAAACAAGCAGCGGCCCTTCCGTCTGCTCGACGGCGGCACGCTGCTGTGGATTCAATGCGTTCAGGTCGATCATTTATCTGTATTCCCCTTGACCTTTTCCAGCACCAGCTGGTAGCCCCCGGAACCGTAGTTCAGCGCCCGGTTCACGCGGCCGATCGTAGCGGTGGACACGCCGGTCTTTTCCACAATCTCGGTATAGGTTGCCTGGCTCTTGAGCAGCTGAGCCACTTCCAGCCGCTGGGAAAGGTCCTGTATCTCCCGGATGGTAAACAGGTCCTCGAACAGGCGGTAACAATCCTCCATGCTCTGCAGGGCGAGGAACGCGCGGGCCAGGTTATCGGTCTGTTCATTCTGCAATCTGGACGAAAACATATCCCAACCTCCATCTTCACATGGTATCGGTTTATCATGCTGGCACAACATCATTATACAGTATGTGAAGAGAAACGTCAAGAAAAAATAAATTCAGTGGATTAATGCCGGGAGCGGATATCAGCGGTATTCGGTGCGCTTGTTGTGCTCGCGCAGCACGTGCATGATGCCCTTCATCAAATCCTGGTTCGCGGCGTCGAAGCGCAGCTGGCTGTGCATGGCCTCGTCGGACAGAGAATCCCGCAGCAGCACCGAGGGGGTTATCTCCAGCGCGTTGCACAGGGCCACCAGGGTCTCCAGGCTGGCCTTCTTCTCGCCGCGCTCGATGTGGCCGATAAAGCTGCCGGTAACGCCCACCTTCCGTGCCAGTTCGCCCTGGGTCAGGTTGTTCAGTTCGCGCTGCTGGCGCACGCGGACCCCCAATTGTTCGTAATCCACGCATAACACCTTCCTTCCTGATATTATAGTAACTTGAAAAGGCGGGATTGTCAAGGCGTGTCGCTGGGTTTGTCGAAATGAAGGGAAGGGGAAGTTCTGATTTGTCGCGGGCTATCGCCCGCTTGAAGGGGGACAGGTCCCCCTTCAATACATCTCCCTCAGATTTGCCTGAAATCGCAAGCGATTTCCGGGC
>ONJE01000438.1 GCA_900318045.1 uncultured Eubacteriales bacterium | reverse complement strand
CGTGCTTATACCTAACCTCTAAATCCTGCGCGTCAGTGCCTCGTATCAGAATTTGTACACGACAGTATAACGATTCGAGCGTTAACAAAAGGAAAGGAAGATTCCAGTGAAGGTCGTTCTGCTTGCCGGCGGCTTCGGCACGCGCATCAGCGAGGAATCACAGTACAAGCCCAAGCCGATGATCGATATCGGTGGTATGCCCATACTTTGGCATATCATGAAGGGCTACGGCTACTACGGCTATACGGATTTTATCATCTGCGCCGGGTACATGCAGCATGTGATCAAGGAGTGGTTTGCGGATTACTTCCTGCACACCAGCGACGTCACCTTTGATTTTACCCAAGGCAACCGCATGATCGTTCATAACCAGCATGTGGAGCCCTGGCGGGTGACGGTGGTGGATACGGGGTTGAACACCATGACTGGCGGTCGCATCAAACGCGTGCGATCCTACATCGGCAACGAGCCGTTCATGCTGACTTATGGTGACGGCGTTTGCGATGTGGACATCCGCAAGCTGGTGACCTTTCACAGAAGTCACGGCAAGCTGGCCACGCTGACCTCTGTGCGCTTGAAGCAGCAAAAGGGCATATTGGATATCGGAAGCGACAACGCGGTTCAATCTTTCAGGGAAAAGAACATTAACGATGGCGCGCCGATCAATGCGGGCTTCATGGTCCTCGAACCGCAGGTGTTCGACTATC
This sequence comes from uncultured Eubacteriales bacterium, assembly GCA_900318045.1. Classification (GTDB taxonomy): domain Bacteria; phylum Bacillota; class Clostridia; order Christensenellales; family Aristaeellaceae; genus UBA2862. Next base: position 1,417 of record ONJE01000438.1, on the reverse strand, counting down.
TGGGTGGAGACGGCATCATATTTGAGCGCGAGCCTTTGGAACGGTTGGCCGCCGAGGGACAGCTGATGAGCTATTCCCACTCCGGCTACTGGCAGTGCATGGATACCCAGCGGGAAAAGATCGAGCTGGAGAAGCTTTGGAACAGCGGCAAGGCGCCGTGGAAAGTGTGGAAGGATTGATGACAGGAGAGTTGGCTTTTTTCACGGGGAAGCGGGTATTCCTGACCGGGCACACCGGCTTCAAGGGCGCCTGGATGAGCCGCATGCTGGTGAATGCCGGGGCGGTTCTGACGGGCTATTCTCTCCAACCGCCGACATCGCCCAACCTGTTCTCAATGGCAGGGCTGGAGAGCAGGATGACCAGCGTTATAGGCGACATCCGGGATTTTGATACCCTGAGTGCGGCTTTCGAAGCTACGGAGCCGGAGATCGTCATTCACATGGCGGCTCAGCCCATCGTCCGGGACAGCTATACAAATCCCCGCTATACCTACGAGACCAACGTGATGGGCACGGTAAACCTGCTGGAGTGCGTGCGCAATACAAGCTGCGTGCGCAGCTTTCTGAACGTGACCACGGACAAGGTCTACCTGAACCGGGAGTGGCCATGGGGCTATCGCGAGGATGAGATGCTGGATGGCTTCGATCCCTATTCCAATTCCAAATCCTGCTCCGAGCTGGTGACACACAGCTACCGGAACAGCTTCTTTGATGGGGTGGACGCGCCGGCCATATCCACGGCCCGCGCCGGCAACGTGATCGGCGGCGGGGATTTCGCCAACGACAGGATCATACCTGATTGTGTCCGCGCCGCGAAGGCGGGTCGGGACATCGTCGTGCGCAATCCTTACTCTACCCGGCCATACCAGCATGTGCTGGAACCGGTCGCGGCCTATCTGATGATCGCCCGGCGGCAGTGGGAGGACCCGTCGCTGGCGGGCTGGTACAACGTCGGCCCGGACGATTGCGATTGCGTCACCACCGGCGAGCTGGTGGATCTGTTTGTATCCCATTGGGGCATGGGCCTGAAGCGGGTCGATCTCGCGGGCCGGCAGGGCCCCCATGAGGCGAACTTCCTGAAGCTGGACTGCTCGAAGATCAAATCTGTCTTTGGCTGGAAGCCCACCTGGCACATCGACAAGGCTGTTGAGATGACCTGCGCCTGGGCGCGGGTTTGGCTGGACGGTGGAGACATTCCCGGGGAAATGGACCGGCAGATCGCGGAATTTCTGAAACAGGAGAAATAATTGATGCGTTGGAACAGCGAAGCGGAAGCCCGCGAACAGATCAAAGCCCTGGTTGCGGAATACTACGTGGATTTCAAGCGGCCTCAGCAGGATAAGACCTTTGTCCCCGGCGACCGGATTTCCTATGCCAGCCGGGTCTATGATGAGAAGGAGATGTGCGCGCTGGTTGAC
>ONJE01000375.1 GCA_900318045.1 uncultured Eubacteriales bacterium | reverse complement strand
CTGTTCCCTGTTCTTCGGGCCTGCCGGCCCCATCTCGCTGAAAACGCTCCACTGGAGCGTTTTCCGGGCGCTCGATGTCCCTGTTCCCTCGTCTCCCCCGCCAAATCAGAATTCACCTGACTGTATGCTTACAAAATAAGAAAAGATCCTTGAGCTTCGCTCAGGATCTTTCTTTTTGAGAACTGTGCGGAATAGGCAAACCGCAGGGCATGTCGGGATTCCGACGGTGAAGCCCTGACACATACCTTTGATTCCGTCAGTCCTTCTTCGGCCCGAACAGGCCCTCGCGGTAGGCGGAGATGTATTCCATGCAGTAGTCGTCCAGGCCCAGCAGCGCCTCGGTGGCGAAGATGACGCCCATCATGTCCCGGTTGGTGGGATCGAGTATGGCGCTGTCCAGGCCGGCCTTCATGGCCAGCACGGTGAAGCCCAGGTTCACCATCTTGCGCACGGGCAGGTTGAACGAGATGTTGGAGATGGCGGCGGTGATGTGGATGTCGTCGTACCGCTCGCGGATGGTGGAGATGACCTCCTCGTTGGTCTCGATGCCGTTCTCGCTGGTACAGAGCATCTCAACCAGCGGGTCGATGTGCAGGCGGGAGGGGCGGATGCCGTATTCCTTCGCCTTGACCATGATCTTGTCGAACACCTTCAGCCTGTCGGCGGCGTTCTTCGGGATGCCGGTGTCGTCCGAGCACAGCGCGATGCACTCCCAGCCCTTGTTCTCGGCCATGATCGGGAAGATCACGTCGATCTTGTCGCCTTCGCCGGAGACGGAGTTGAACAGGCCGGGCCGCTTGCAGAACTTGTAGGCTTCGGCAAGCACCCTTGCGCTGGGGCTGTCGATGGAGATGGGCAGGTCGCTGACTTGCTGGATGCAGTCGATCATCCACTTGAGGGTCTCGACCTCCTCGGCCTCCGGTACGGAGGCGCAGCAGTCGATGAAAGTCGCGCCGGCCTCGTCCTGGATGCGGGCGCGCTGCTTGATGAATTCCGCGTCCCGCTTGGCGATGGCTTCGGCCACGCTGGGGATGCTGCCGTTGATCTTCTCACCGATGATAATCATTGAGCAATCTCCTTCCCTGTATTAATCGAGGTGATAAATCTCTTCCATATCCGACCAGAACTCCCCTTCCTTGCGGTCCGGCAGGGGCTGCATCAGGGGCTTGACCACATCCCACCACGCCTGGGTGTTGGGGTCGGCAGCCATCTTTGCCATGTCGGCGTCGAAGTCATCGCCGTCGTACTCAAAGTAGGCAAACAGCCAGTCGCCCCGGCTGTATATGGAATAGTTCTTCAGGTGGCATTCCTTGATCATCTCGTTCACGCCGGGCATCGGGTTGGCGTGCCACTTCTTGTAGGCTTCCAGCCCCTCGGGTTTTACGTTGATCATCTGTCCGAAACGAAGCATGTGGATACCTCCGTTGGTATTCTTTTGGGCACAAGTCGAGGGAACAGGGAACAGGGAACAGGGAACAGGAATAGCCGGTGTCAGGCCATTTCATTCCTCATTTCTCATTCCCAATTCCTCATTCGTCAATAAATTTTTCCGGCCTCCTCAAACAGCGCCTTCACGTTGGCGGGGGGCACGTCGGCCTGCAGGGCCTCGTGGCTGGGGGAGATGATCAGGCCGGTGGGGAAGATGGTGCGCAGCTCCTTCACCTTGGCGGCCACCTCCTCTGGCTTGCCGAAGGGCAGCAGGTCCTGGGTGTCCACGCCACCGCAGAAGGCTACCTTGCCGTAGAACTTCTGCTTCAGGTTGTCCGGCTGCATGCCCGCGGCTTTGGCCTGGATGGGATGGATGGCGTCCACGCCCGCCTCGATCAGCAGGGGGATGGCGTCCACGATGCTGCCGCAGGAGTGGTACACGATCTTCACGCCGTAGCTGTGGGCGATGTCGATCAGCTTCTTCGCGCCGGGAATCACGAATTCGGACACCAGCTTCGGGGAGATCATCAGCCCGCGCTGGGAGCCCACATCGTCGCCGATCAGTATGGCGTGTACCTTGCCCTTGGTGGCCTCAAGGAAGATGCGCAGCGCCTTCTCATAGAAAGCCACGATGTGGTCGTCCACATAGTGCACCATTTCGGGCTCGGCCACCATGTTCATCAGGGCCGTCTGCATACCGAAGGCCGCGCAGGTGTCCTGGAAGTGGCAGGCCCACAGCATGCCCATGACCGTCTTGCCCTCGGGGGCCTCGGCCACCAGCTTTTTGCACAGCTCGGGGTCGATGTACTTCTCCGGGTCGGGCCAGGGGAAGTTCACGGCCTCCACATCCTCCAGGTCCTCACAGTCGGCAAAGCAGCCGTCGGCGGTGAGGGTGCGGTGCTCGGTGTCCACGTTCGTGCCGTTCATGTACCAGTCAAAGGCCGCGAAGATGGCGTTGCAGGTGGGGGAATGGTAGGGAATTTCCACGGCGTAGAAGTCGTCGCCGACGACCTTCTTCAGCTCGCTGGTATTGGCGACGCCGTAGTATTCGCACAGCTTGGCCGCCTCCTCGGGGGTGGGGTCACCCATCCAGCAGGCGGGGCGGTCGACGGGCTCGTAGGCGATGGTCTTGTAGAATCTTTCAAGGCTGTTCATGGCACAAGCTCCCTTCGATATAACTTAACATTATCATAGCAAACGCAGATTGTCAATACCATATACAAATTCAAGTTGAAGTTGTATATTTTTTGGATGTTTCGAAAATCCA
>ONJE01000406.1 GCA_900318045.1 uncultured Eubacteriales bacterium | reverse complement strand
AATCAGTGCGGCTTGCCCGCCGATTTCGCCCGGCGCTATCCCCACCAGGTTTCCGGCGGCCAGTGTCAGCGCGCCGCCATCGCCCGGGCCATCGCCATCCAGCCCAAATTGCTGATCTGCGATGAGGCGACCTCCGCCCTGGATGTGACCATCCAAAGGGAGATTCTGGCACTGCTGTCCGATTTGCGGCGGGAACTGAACCTTTCGATACTCTTCATCTGCCACGACATCGCGCTGGTCCAGCAATTCTGCGACTGGGTGTTGGTGATGTACAAGGGCAGCATCGTGGAGGAAGGCGTCCCCGACGAGGTCATCCGGAATCCGCAGAACGACTACACCAAACGGCTCATCGAGAGCATATTATAAGGAGGAAGAAACCATGAAGAAAGCATTGACCCTTATCCTCGCACTGTGTCTGTTGCTGTCCTTCAGCGCCTTCGCCGAAGGCAAGACCATGACCATCGGCGACACGACCTTCAACTCCGAAAACTGGGAAGAAACCGTGGATCCCCACCGCACCTACAACGGCTGGGCCTGCATCCGCTACGGCATAGGTGAGACGCTGGTGCACTATACCGACACCATGGAGCTGGAGCCCTGGCTGGCGACCAGCTGGGAGAACGACGGCAACCTGACCTGGACCATCACCCTGCGGGACGGCGTGAAGTTCTCCAGCGGCCGTGACATGGACGGCGCGGCGGTGAAGCAATGCCTGGAGCATCTGCTGGAGGTCCACGATCGCGCGCCCTCCGACACCATGATCGATACCATCGAGGCTGACGGCCAGGTGCTGACCATCACCACCAAGGAGCCTCTACCGGCGCTGATGAACTACCTGGGCGACCCCTACGGCTGCATCATCGACGTGGATGCCAGCGATTTTGACGCGGGCATCGCCGTGGGCACCGGCCCCTATGCCGTTGTGGACATGGTGACCGACGACCACCTGACGCTGGTTCCCAATGAATACTACTGGAACGGCACGCCCAAGCTCTCCGAGCTGACCATCCGCACCATCTCCGACGGCAACACGCTGGCGATGGCGCTGCAGGCGGGCGAGATCGACGCGGCCTACGGCATGGCCTACGAGAGCTATCCGCTGTTCGAGAACGGTGGCTTCCAGTTCTCCGCCATCCAGACGTCCCGCGCCTTCTTCGCCTCCATGAACATGACCTCCCCCATCATCCAGGATCCCGCCGTGCGCAAGGCTATCGCCATGGGCATCGACAAGGAGGGCTTCGTGGCGGTGCTGCTGGACGGCCACGGCGTGGTGGGCCATGGTGCGTTTCCGGATGGGTTCAGCACCTTCGGCGGCGAGCATGTGACCACCGAGGGCTACGATCCCGAAGGCGCAAAGGCCCTGCTGGAGGAGGCCGGTTGGGTGGACACCGACGGCGACGGCATCCGCGAGAAGGACGGCACCAGGCTGGTCATCCGCTGGCTGACCTATCCCAGCCGTCAGGAGCTGCCCCTGCTGGCCGAATCCGTTCAGGCGACCCTCAAGCAGATCGGCATTGAGGTGGACATCAACTGTACCGCCAGCCGCCGCGAGTTCCTGGCCGATATGACGAGCTTCGACATCTACGCTTCCGCGTTGGTGACCGCCCCTTCCGGCGACCCGCAGTACTTCTTCACCACTTCCTGCCTGCCGGGCATGAGCTACAACTTCGGCGCCTACGAGAACGAGCACGTCAACGACCTGATGAACCAGATGGCCACCGAGTTCGACACCGCCAGGCGCGGCGAGCTGGCCATTGAGCTGCAGCAGGCGATCCTGGACGACAATGCCTACATCTTCTGCTCCTTCCTGCAAATGAACATGATCTCCAAGGTCAATGTGACGGGTTACACCGCCCACGCCTGCGACTACTACCAGGTGACCGCTGATCTGGACATCGGGTAAGGGAAACAGGAACCAGGAAATGTGGCTGCCGTATCGAAATCGGTGCGGCAGCCATAGGCATGGAGGCTGGAAATGGAAGCAATCAAGAGAGAGATCACCGACTACTGGACCGGGCGCGTTGAGAAGTTCGAGGCGCTTCGGCTGGACGAATTGAACAGCGACAAGAGAGGACGCTGGCTGGATGAGCTGCACCGATACCTTCCCACGGGAAGAAAGCTGAATATCCTGGACATCGGAACCGGTACCGGCTTTTTCAGCTTCGAAAACCCGACTTTTGAGCCGGAGAGCTTCGATACCATCGTGACCCGCAACCTGACCTCCTTCCTGCCCAACCTGCCGGAGGCTTATAAAAAGTGGCATAGCCTGCTCAGAAAGGGCGGCATCCTCATCAACTTCGACGGCGACTATTACCATGACCATTCACACGCGCCGCTGCCGGAAAACCATGCCCACAAGGATCTGACGGCGGAACAGAATGCCGCCTATGCCCACATCGAAAGTGAGATGCGCGCGCTCCAGCAGCCCCGCCCGAAGTGGGATGTGGAGCTGCTGGCAGGCGCAGGTTTTCACGATTGCCGGGTAGATCGGGACTGCTACCATCGGATATATTGTGAGATCGATAAATTCTACAATCCCACACCCATATTCTGCATCACCGCGAGGAAATAACATGAATCAATCCATATTGAAGGAAAGCAAGGCTTACTGGACCTGGCGTGCACCAAGCTATTCGGAGGTCAACCGGGAGGAACTTGCGACAGAGCAGCATGAGGTTTGGAAACAGGTTCTGACCGAGCGTATCTCCATCCGTTTTCCGGACAGGACGCCTGATCAAATCCATGTTTTGGAAGTTGGTACCGGTCCCGGCTTCTTTGCCATACTGCTTGCCGAGGCGGGCTATCGCGTCACGGCCATCGACCTGACGCCCTACATGCTGGATGAGGCGCGTCACAATGCGGGTCAGCTTTGCGGCCGCATTGATTTCCTGGAGATGAATGCCCAGGATCTTGAGTTTGATGACGAATTCTTTGATGTGATCCTGTCTCGCAATGTGACCTGGAATCTCCCTGAACCGGAGCAAGCTTATGCCGAGTGGGTGCGGGTTCTGAAACCCGGCGGCATGCTGATGACCTTCGATGCCAACTGGTATGCCTACCTGTTTGACGGCGAGGCGCAAGCGGCCTATGCGCGAGACCGGGAAAACAGTGTCGAAGAGGGACTGGCGGATTATAACGTGGGTGACAACTTCGACCGCATGGAGCAGCTTGCCCGTCGGATGTCCATCACCCGTGCAACTCGCCCCGCTTGGGATATTGAAACGCTGATGTACCTTGGCCTGTCCGTAGAAGTCGACACCCGAATTTGGGAGCGCGTGTGGTCGCATCAGGAGAAGGTCAATTTCGCTTCAACACCGTTGTTTTTGGTGTGCGGGGAGAAGTGAAGCTTCCAAATCATCGTCTGAGTGCCTTCCGGAAACTGACTTTGCCTGCGGCTTCCCCGATGACGGCATACTTCACTGCGGGTACCTTGCAAAGTATCTTCCCGCCCTCCCGTGCTTTGATTCCATCACTTATTGGTGAGTTCCGTGACGGTACGAATATGATACCACTCCACCGCGCAGTGTGACGGTTATGTGACGTATCGTCTGGTAGAATATTTTGCATCAGGGAAAACAAAGAACGTCGCTGAGCGGCAAGGAGGAAAACAACCATGAAGAAGCTCATCAGTATCCTGCTGACTGTAATTATGCTCGTCTCTTTCTGCGGCGCCGCGATGGCTGAAAGCGCCGATGACGACAGCTTCACCCCCAATGACGTGCTCCAGTGGCTGCACGATACCGACCAGAAGGTTGAAGACGTGGACGGACAACTGGTGAACGGCGCGATTCGCCTGGCACAGATACTCGTATGTGTCGACAATGCCAACGCCAACGAGGAACAGGCCAAGGCGCTGGACGACATCCTGGAGCGTCTGTCTGAGACCAATGCCGATGATAACCTCGGCATGGACCAGAGATTCGCCACCGGCGCGATCCAGGTCGTCGCGGCGCTGGAGATCCTCGCCCGCCAGTCGGACAGCGAAGGCAAGAATGCGCAGATCGCCGACAATCTCAAGGAGGAGTTCCTGAAGAACGATGAAGCGGTCACGACCCCCAGCGAGCAGGCTGTCAACGCGCTGTACAGCGCCGTCAAGTTCGCCGCCCTTGCCGCCGAGGAGAACTGCTCCTCCCAGGACATGGTGGATCAGATTGAGGAAGGCCTTACCCAGGTCGGCCAGGAGGACGCCGCCGCTTCCACCGTTGGCGAGAAGCTGGCCGTTGGCTCCAAGTGGCTGTTCAAGATGCTTGGCGCGTTCACGAAGCTCCAGGGCGAAGACAAGATCCAGTCCATCGAGAACGTGACCAACAACACCGAAGCTGGTGTGGAAGGAGCTGGCTCGCTCCAGGCAACGGCGACCTGGCTGTACAGCTGCGTCTACGCCTGCGGCGTGCTGACCGGTGCGATGACCGTCGATTGACGATTTAATCCCCTCGAAACTGCAGCGCTCTGACTTTTGAAACTCATATACAGGTTCCTCTTCGCTCACCTTCTGAGATGGGAATGCGGAGAGGAACCCGCTTTTGTGTGCGGCGACTCATACGGTTTCCTTGCCCGTATAGACCGTACGCCTGG
>ONJE01000305.1 GCA_900318045.1 uncultured Eubacteriales bacterium | reverse complement strand
GCTACTGTAAGGAAATACTGCACATATCGTGCGGTATTTCCTTAATCATTGACATTGAGCTCTACAATGGTTTATAATACCAAAAATTGACAGCAGGAGGGTTATTATGCAAAAATTGCTGTGCCTCATTCTGGCGCTTCTGATGCTTCTGAGCCTGTCCGCTCCAGCCTTGGCGGAAGCGTCTGCCTCTACGGAAAACGCCGTTCCCGGAATGCTTGATCATCTCGTCGAGCGTCTCAAGGCCAATCCCCGCAGCCTTGTTTTCACAGAGGGTACCGACGCCCGCATTCTTGAGGCTGCCGCCCGCCTGAAGCTGGATGGCTTCATCACGCCCGTGCTCATCGGCAACGTGGACGAGGTCAAGGCCGCTGCCGCCGAGGGCAGCTTCGACATCGAGGGGCTGGAGATCATCGACCCCGCGACCTATCCCGATATGGACAAGCTTGTGGATGATTATGTCGCTTTGCGCAAGGGCAAGGCCACCGCTGAGCAGGCACGCGAAACGCTTCTCAAGCCCAACTATTTCGGCACCATGCTGGTCAAGGAAGGTTTGGCCGACGCCCTGCTCGGCGGCGCAACCTATTCCACCGCCGACACTGTACGTCCCGCGCTCCAGCTGATCAAGACCCGGGAAGGCGCAAGTCTCGTGTCCTCCTGTATGATCCTCATTCGCGGCGACGAAAAGCTCGCCATGGGCGATTGTGCCATAAACATCTCCTACGAGGACAAAGTGGATGATCAGGGCAATGTCATCCTGAGTGCCGCCCAGCAGGTGGCGGAGGTCGCCGTCGAGACTGCGCGCACCGCCAGGCTCTTCGGCATCGACCCTAAAATCGCCATGCTGTCCTACTCCACCAACGGCTCCGCCAAGGGCGTCGGCCCGGACATGATGCGCGAAGCCGCTGCCATCGTCAAGGAAATTCACCCTGAGCTCCCCTGCGATGGTGAAATGCAGTTCGACGCCGCGTTTGTTCCCGAGGTTGGCCAACTCAAGTTTCCCGGCAGCCCGGTCGCGGGCTATGCCAACACTTTCATCTTCCCGGAAATCCAGTCCGGCAACATCGGCTACAAGATTGCCCAGCGTCTCGGCGGCTTCATGGCTATCGGCCCCATTCTCCAGGGCCTCAACGCCCCCATCAACGACCTTTCCCGCGGCTGCAACGCCGAGGAAGTCTATCTGATGAGCATCATCACCGCCGCCCAGGGCATTGCATAGTCACAAATCAGGCATAAAAAAACGAACCGACGCCGCTGCCCGGCAGACCATGGCAGCGGCATCGATTCGTTTATAATTTGGTTTTGCATGTTTTATGGATGCCCATTGGTCTTACCCACCGGGAAAACAGTCAACCGATACTGAGAATTCCCTTGATCAGCTGATCGACCTTGTCACTCATCTTGCTGTCGCTCAGCAGATCAATTCCATCGGGCGTGATCTGCACGTCCTTGAGCTGCGTCTCCAGCTGCGCATAGGGCTCACCCTCACCTTTTTCCAGCCCTGTAATCAATCCCTTCTCCTGCATGCTGGTCATGATGTACCGCCAGTAGGATTCATTGATGTTGCAGATCTTGCTGTCGTGCAGCAGCATTTCCGTTTCCACAGGCAGCCCCTTTTTCAACTGCTGGTACAGGTATTTCAGAATTCGGAAAACAACCACATGGTAATCGTCCTTTGCCATAACAATACGCCTCCCCTTTGTTTATACTGTCTGAAATTATAGTGAATCAGCGTCTATTTGTCAATTGCCTGGGGGTGGCTTTCCGGTTCAGCGTATTATGCTGACTGCATCGTTACAATTTTGCCGTCCGGAAATCCTTTGGATTTCCGGACGGCTGAACCAGAGGTATGGGCGGCCATTCTGAATCCCTTACAGGTACTTATCCAGCGCGTCGATGGCGTCGAAGTTGCCCTCGGCGATGGCCAGCTCCATCAGCTTTTCGATGCTTTCAGAATCGGCAGACTCCGCGAAGCGCTTCACACGCTCCCACTGGCCTGCCTGTGCGGCAGCCACCAGCACCCTGCCGATGTATTCAGGGCTGAGAACGTCCTTCAGCTGGTCAAAGAAGTCAAAATCCTCGGCCTCCACCACGGCATCGGCCAGCTTTTCCCGCTGGGCGTCGTTCATGCAATGGGTCGCAAGCTGGAGCGCCAGCACCCGGGCCTCGGCCCTGTATGCGGCAAGGGCTATCTCGTCGGCGCAATTCTCCAGGGAGATCTGCTCTGCGTAGGTGGCCAGCCACTGCCAGTTCTCCTGCTGTGCGGCAGCCAGGGCGATTTTCTCCTGCAAATCGTCCTCAAACTGCCAAACGTGGTCGCCAAGCCAGCCCCAATTGCCAGCCTCAATGGCGGCATCGATGGTGCGGGTATCGGCGTACCCGTTCAGGTGCTCCAACACCCAGTCGTGCATGCCCAGGCTGTTGGCTTTCTGGGCGATCTGACGCAGCAGCTCTTCATCCTTGATGTCGGCGACATGGTCAGCCAGCCACTCCCAGTTTTCATCCTGCAATGCGCGCTCACAGGCAGCCTTGCGCAGGGCATCGACACGGCTCTGCTTCTCCTTGACGCCCTCGACAATGCCGTTGATGGCCGAAGACATCTCCTCCATCATTTCGCTGCCCAGCTTGCTGGCCTTGCGCAGGGCCTTTTCCACGCCAGCGCCAATTTTCTGTCCCACGTCCTGCATGGTCTTTCCCAATTCATCGGTGTTGATGGTCTGGTTGACCGCCCGTTTGACGGTGCGCCCACCCTTGGCTGCGGCTCTGGCCAGGCCGTCCACCATGTCCCGCTTCAGGAACGGCGCTACCTTGCGCAACACGTCCCAGTCCAGCTGTTCGTCGTTGGTCTGGATCAGCTTTTCCAGGCACTCCTGGCTGGCAAAGGGGGCAAACCGGGCGATGTCCCCCGCGGTCAGCTTGTCCTTGTTCTCCAGCAGCAGCTCGTCCACCGCCGCCTTGCTCATGAACGGGGCCATCTGCAACAGCGTCTGTACATCGAAAGGCTCGGCATTGTCCCCGGTTGCGTCGGATTCGGGCGCGTCGGCATTCTCTTCGCTGCTCTCCTGGGTCGGCTGCGCAGTCTCGGCATCCACCGCCCCGTCGCCTGCAGCATCCTTTCGCTCACTGCGGAAGATGTTGCCTACGCTGTCCACGATGTTGTTGACGAAGTTACCTATATTCTGTATCGACTCGTCGAAGGGAGAAGCCGTCTTCGGGGGCTCCACACGGTCCTCCAACACCTCACCCTCCAACAGCTGTTCAATGGTGATGCCGAACAATCGCGTCAGCGCGACCAATGTCTGCACGTCGGGCAAGGCCGCTCCGGTCTCCCACTTGGAAACAGCCTGATGCGACACACTCAGCGCCGCGGCCAGTTGTTGTTGGGTCATGTTCTTGTTCTGCCTCAGCTTTGCGATCGTCTTTCCCACTTGAATGTTGTCAATCATCTGTTCCGCCTCCATTCTTCACGGATGTTTGCTTATTGTTGG
>ONJE01000304.1 GCA_900318045.1 uncultured Eubacteriales bacterium | reverse complement strand
AATGCGGCTCACGTCCAGTATGTCGTTGATCAGGGCGAGCAGGTGGCGGGCGCTGTCGCCGATCTTTTCAAGGTATTCCCGAAGCTGCGGGGTCAGCCCTTCCTCATGCAGCGCAAGCGTATCCAGACCGATGATGGCGTTCATAGGGGTGCGGATTTCATGGCTCATGTTGGAAAGGAAGGCGGTCTTGGCCTTGCTTGCCTCCTCTGCCAGCGTCAGCGCCTCCGCCAGCGCCTCGTTCTTCGACATTGATTCGCGCATTTCAGCATCAATTTCAGTCAGACCCAGGCCGATGGCATGCACCATATGATCGTCGCGTTCTTCTGCTCTTCGCACGCCGGCGGCGCGGACCATCTCATAGTATTCCCGATCTCCGTTCCTGGCCAGATAGCGATACGCGATAATGGGTTGCGTAGCCAGTCGTTTACGAATGTTGTCTGGATTGATGAAATCCAAAAAGCCGTCGCGATACATGTCTGTGACGTAGCTGTTGGCATAATATGTGAAACGTTCGAGGTATGGGAAATGGATGCCCACAGGCGTCTGGTCGGGATCGGAGGGATCGTCCCGGTAGCACACGCCATCGTTCTCATCGAGGTTGATGTAATAGACGCAGCGATAGTCCGAAGCCATAGCCGTTATCATGCGATTCGACTGGTCCTTGGTGCGGGTGTCGGTCACATCCACGCAGATGCCAAGGATGCACAGCCTGCCCGTCTGATCGATAAACTTGAGCTTCGTCGTCTGAAAGTGGCGTATAACGCCGTCCGTTCCAGCCACATCCTCGGAATAGACAAAGGGTTTCTCCATGGCAAGCGTTTTCCAATCGTAATCAACAAAATGTTCCGCCGCTTCAGCAGGGAAGATTTGTGCATCCGTCAACCCGACCGCATCCTCCGGGCTTTTCTGATGCGCATAATCGGCAAAGGCCTGGTTGCAAGCCAGGTAAATTCCTGTCTGCGCATCCTTGGAGAAGCTCATGACGGGCATATTGTTCAGGAGGGCGTCGATCGACTGCTTCTGCTCCTGCCCGGTCCTGTACATCGTATTGTAGGTTTCCGCTACAAAACGCAATTCCTTGGCGCCTTCGACCGGGAATGTCTTGTCCTCCTGTATGGAATGAACGGACTGGTGCAGGGGGCGAACGATCAGCAACAGTACAAGCAGAAGCGTCAGAAGCGTGATGACGATTGAAACGGCTATAAGGATTCTCTGTTTACGAATCAGTCCGTTCAGTCGATCCGTCATCAACGTCTGCTGGCTCCCAAATTCTGACTCCAGGGAGTCAAGACATTTATGGACTGCGGCGGATATGGTTTCCTTTTTTCGACGATATTCCTGGTCGAATACCTTGGCCCGGGCCAAAGCATCTTTGCCCTCAGACGATAACGCCGCGTCCTTCTCTGACAGCGCTACCGTCCGGATCTCCTCTGGATAGGCGTTGATATCATAGCCGCAGGCGTCGATCTTCAGGCGCATGGAATAATACTCCCGATCCATCAACGCCACGGATTCCTCCATTGCCGCAACCAGCGCCTGATAAGCCGGCGCATCACCCAAGTAATCGTGGATCCTAGCGACGGCAGCTTCTCTGCGCCGCGTTACATACGCTTCTTCAAAATAGTTATCCAGATAGACACGTTCCCCTGTCTCCGCAAAGCATCGCGCCTGCTCCGTGAGATAATCCGAACCCGCCTGCAGCGCAGACGCGTCCTTTTGCCACTGGATATACTGATCTGTCCGCGCTTGCAGTTCTAAGTACTGCGATCCGGTGACAAATGTCGCCCAAATCAGCAATACCGAGATGATGATGGCCGCCACAGTCATTACGAGGTTAGTGTTTTGTATGGAGATACCGTCCTTCCTGTATTTCATCATCATCATCCTCCTCCCGGAAGCCTCAATCATTGAACCATCATTCACAATCGATAACGCGGGTCATATTCTTTCAAGTGTCAGCATAATACTCGCATATCGATTGGTGTTTGTCCTTCGCTCTGTCCGCGGCCGCTATCGCGCGAGCAAATCTATCCTCGATATCCGCCTCCTGCTGCGCATCAGAATACACGCCAAATCTCAGGCTGACCTTATCTGCCATTTCTTTTTCGGCGAATACTTCGGCCAGGAATTCGCTGATCAACTGTTCATAGTCGTCCTGATGCGGGCAGTACAACAGGAACGTGTCTCCGCCCTGCCGGCATCCGATTCCGCCGATCCTGCGCGCCAGTTTCCGAACGCTTATGCCGATGCTGCGCAGCACGAGATCGCAAAACTGCCGTCCATACTTCTCGTTGACTGAATGAAAGCTATTGATGTCGCAGACCACGGCGTCCAGCGCGGTATCCCTGTATATATGATCCAGTCGGCTGACGTAGCGGAAGAAATAGTCCCTGTTCAGCAGTCCCGTCAGCTTGTCGCGCTCGGTATGCCTGATCAGGTCGCGGTCCTCGGACAGCTCGATGCACTTGGCAATGCGCGCCTTGACGATATCGATATCCGGGAATGGCTTCGGTATGAAGTCCATCGCGCCGATTTTCAGGCAATCCAGCTCCGCCTTCTGATCGACGGTCAGGAAAATCACCGGGATGGACATCAGTTCCTCGTCGACCTGCATCTCGGCAATGACTTCCCTGCCGTTCATATTCGGCATTTGCAGATCAAGCAGCACAAGGTCGATCTCGTCCTTATGGCTGCGCAGTACCTCCAGAGTCTCGACGCCGTCGGCGGCATAACAGATGTCATAGTCGTCCTCAAGAAGATCGCCCAGCATTTCACGGTTCATCTCTATGTCGTCGGCAATCAGTATGCGCTTGCGAACATTGATGACGGGGATCTCCTCTGCCTCCAGATCAACCTCTGTCTGAATATCATCGGACAGGATCGCTTCCTTCATCATCTGCTTTTTCTCGTACATGGCTTTGTCGGCCTCTTCAAAAACGCTCAGCAGGTTGACATGCCTGTCCTTCTGGTATTCGACCATACCGGCGGCGATGGTTTCTCCGATTCTGACCTTTGTGCGATCCTCCGGAACAGTGCTGACCTGTTCCATCAGGGTCTTCCGCCAGACATAGTCCTCTCCGGAAAGAATCACCACAAATTCGTCGCCGCCGATCCGGAACACGGGGCTGTGGCTGAAGATGTCGCAAATCTTCGCGCACGCCCGCTTGATGTAGGCGTCGCCCTCCTTATGGCCATACAGGTCGTTGACGGCCTTCAGGTTGTTGACATCGCACACCACGACGGCGAACGGCTCCTGTTCACCCTTTGCGATCCTTGCGTTGATCTTCTCCTCCCATTGGGCGTATGCGTGCTTGTTCTTTATCCCCGTCAGGGAGTCGATGGTCGCCATCCTCCGCGCGACCGACAGATTCTGCGCGTATTCCCTTTCCTGGCGAATCTGCGCGTCCTCATCCAGCACGCGATCAGCAGCGGCTTTCCGTCCTCCTCCACCGTCGCGGCCTTCAGTCGCACGTAAGTCGGGCGATCGTCCCGCATCAAGCGGTAGGCCAGTACAAACATGCCGTCTCTCTCGATCGTCGCCAGGACGTTCTCCTTTGTCGCCTGCGCGTGAAGCAGCGCCTGGTCTTCTGGGTGAACCATTTTGAGACTGTTTTCATAAATTGACTGGAAGAAGCCGGTTCCCTGCTTGGCGAGGCCGTAGTTTTCATAGCCCGTCGCCGAGCTGAACTCCGTGTATTCTTCGGTTTCAGGATCCACATAATACAGCACGATCAGGTTCCCGCTCAGGGCGCTGAGCCGCATGTAGGTCTTTCTTTCCTCCACAGCATGCTCCGCGGCCATGCGATCCTTCACCTGCGCATCCACATTGCTGACGCCGATGATGATATGCCTGTCGTCCGCGGCGGTTCGTGTCGCTTTCATCCTTACATAGGTCGGAACGCCGTCGATCAGGAGACGATAGTTGAAAATGAGGACTCCACGCTTATTGATTTCAGCGAGCAGCTTCTGCTTGTCAAGCGCCTCGATGAACCGCTCCCGGTCCTCCTCACAGATGAAGCGGTTGGCGTTCTTCCTGCTTTCGGCGAAGAAATCCGTCCCGCGCCGCTCCGTCGCCCGCTGTCCTTCCTCCATCCAGGAGCCGTATTCGATATAATCCCCCGTTTCAACGTCCACATAGTACAGGTCAAAATAGTTCTCAATCAACGCGTCGACCACGTTTTCGTATATCGCGCTCGTGGCTATTGCGTCCTGATAGGCAGCCTTGGTCCGGTCGCTCTCTTTCCTGATCTGCTCCAGCTCGGTGACGTCCATGCACATGCCGAGCAGGCACAGCCTTCCGGTGGAATCGTGGAATGTCATTTTTGTTGTCCGGAATTGACGTGGATTCCCCACCGCGTCAACAACATCTTCAAAGAATACGTATGGCGTATTTATCAAGAGCGCTTTTTTGTCATCCTCCGCAAAATGCCTGGCCGTGTCAGGATCGAATATGTCAAAATCCGTCAACCCGACGGTCTGCGCGGGAGAAGCTTTATGCGCGTATTCCGCGAACCCCTGATTGCAGTAAAGATAGGTCCCGGTCTGAGCGTCCTTGGAGAAGCTCAGGGCGGGCATGTTGTCCAACAGGGCGTTCAGAGATTCCTGCCGGAGCATCAGTTGTTTGGTCAGGTTATTCAGCTCCGTGATATTGCTTTTCAGATTGGCGGTGACGCGGCTGAAGGTGCGCGTCAGTATCCCGATCTCGTCGTCCTCGTCGTAGTCGAGCTTATGATCGTAATGACCCTCGCCGATCTGTTCCGCAACCTTCGTGAGATCCTGCAGGGGCTTTGTGATCCTTCCCGTAAATCGCATGATGAAGGTGATGAACGCCGCCAGCAACGCGATAAAGACGATGACGATCATGACGATCCATTTTTGCCAGCCTGCGTTGATTTCATTCACGGGTACGGATACGTTCAGGCGATCGCCGTTGCACAGCGGAAGGGCGACCGCGAGCTTGTCAACGCCCTCAAAATTATACCGGACGATAGTCTTGTCGCTGATCAATGCCGTCGGCACCTTCAGCGGCGTTTCCATGGCTACGGCATCTATCCGCGGATGATAGACGAGCTTCCCGTTGGCGTCGTCCACAAACGCGTATCCGTTTTCATACAGCGTGATGTTGTTTATCTCTTCGGCCATGAAGGAATAGTCCATTTCTATGCCGATGACGCCCACGAACTGCCCGTCCAGATAGACCGGCGTGTTGTAGGAGATGACCCGCACGTCCAGATTGTCGGTGATATACGGAGGCAACCAGACAGGCTTGCCCGTCGCTTTGGGCACGGTAAACCACACAAGCTGAGAGGTATCGCCTGTATCATATTGCGTAATATCGGTTACCTCATGTTCCTGAAATCCTTCCCCGTCCGTATTGACAAACCAGAAGCCCTTGACGTTTGTTGAAACATTTGGATCGATCCTGTAATAATACGTCATCACCCCGTTTGTCTTGTACAGAACCTTTTTGAAAAAATCGCTGACCCGGTCAAGGTGCGCCTGGAGCTTTCGGTCTTCTGTTCCGTCCAGATCTGCCTCAACATACGCGGATATTGCCTGGACATTCTTTTCAATGTCCAATAAACCTGAATCAATATTCTTTTGTCCGGCCTCGCAGAGCAGGAGCAGCATCTGCTCCGAGCTGGTTATGCCAATGTTTCTTATCGCGATTACGCCGAAGACTGCGGCGATTATCATGGTGATGATAATTGCGCTGATCGTCACGGCGGTAATTTTGGTTCTAAGCGAATGCACCGAGCACCCCTGCTTTCGTCATAAATCTGATTGACTGCCCTCTATGTGTCTCGTCTGTGTCCACGACAGTTTATCCTGTTCAGATAAAACAGTATCCTCCCATATCCGTCGCTTCCCGGATCATCGTTGCAGAATATAACAATTTCACGGTTGAATTATAACACAGACGGCAGGTTGCTGTCTACTATATTTTTTCATCTCAACGGACAAACGCATGAGTTAGTTATGCGTAACGACGCTGAATCAAACGACCCTGCATGGCGACAGTGGAATGCATATATAGATCTATTTTCCTTATCGTATCCATTGTCCGTTCTTCTTTTTCACCCGTTTCCGGATTCGCATTCAGGCGGATCCATCCCCGAAAGCTCATGGCAAGTCGCTTTTTCCGTCTTCTGTTCAAGCCCGTAGATGCGGA
>ONJE01000208.1 GCA_900318045.1 uncultured Eubacteriales bacterium | reverse complement strand
CGCGACCGAAGACGCGCCTGCCGCAACCGAGGACGCCGACATCTCCCGATTCACCCGCCCCAGGCCTGTGACCGGCGCCGAAGCCACCGATGCCGGGACTGAGGAGGCCACCGCGACCGAGGACACGCCTGCCGCCACCGAGGACGCCGACATCTCCCGATTCACCCGCCCCAGGCCCGGCACTGTGAACGCCGACGAAGCCGCCGTGCCCGAGGCCAAAATGTCCGAAGAGGAACGCCTGAAGGCCATACTGCCCAGCATCCTCACCACGATGGGCGACAACCGGGAAAACAGCTATGTGGTGGACTACCTGGAGCAGGACCCCTACCTGGTGAACATCTATGAGGGCTACGGCTTCGCCAAGGATTACGGCAGCGCCCGCGGCCACGAGTACACTTTGGAGGACGTGGCCAAGACCCAGCGGCCCCATCCGAAGGCCAACTGCATCACCTGCAAGACCCCGGATCTGCACAAGATGATCGAGGAACAGGGCGTGGCCGTCTACTCGATGCCCTTCGACGAGGTCTTCCCCCAGATGACCAACAACGTCAGCTGCTACACCTGCCACGGCGACGACATGGGCAATGGCGGCGCGCTGAAGGTCACCCACCAGTACGTGAACGAGGCCCTGGGCGAGAACGTGGCCACGATCAACCCCGCCACGCTGTCCTGCGGCCAGTGCCACATCGAATACTACTTCACCCCCGCCGACAGCGAGACCATGATGCCCTACCACAGCGTCGAACAGATGACGCCCGAGGCGATCCTGGCCTACTACGACGACATGGGCTTTGCCGACTGGACCCAGGAGAGCACCGGCACCGCCATGCTGAAGGCCCAGCACCCCGAGATGGAGACCTTCCTGCAGGGCAAGCACGCGGCGTTCCTGAGCTGCGCCGACTGCCACATGCCCACGGAAACCACCGACGCGGGTGTCGCCTACCGCAGCCATATGCTGGTCAGCCCGCTGGAGAACGAGGCCCTGCTGGCCAGTTGCGCCCAGTGCCACGGCGACACCGACATGGTGGCCTTCGTGAAGGACATCCAGGACACGGTCACCGCCCGGGAGACCGAGGTGGGCAACAGGCTGTCCGCCATGAAGGACGCGCTGGCCGCCGCGGTGGCTTCCGGTAACTGGAGCGAGGACGACCTGAACGCGGTGCGCAAGCTGCACCGCGAAGCCCAGTGGTTCTTTGACTTCTGCTACGTGGAGAACTCCGAGGGCGCGCACAACAGCGAGCTTTCAATGCACTGCCTCGACACCGCGGATGCCAAGATCAGCGAAGCCATGGCGCTGTTGGAGAAGCAGACGACCTGATAAGGACCTGAACAGCCAACGCATGCAGGGGCGGCGATGCGCCGCCCGCCTGGAACGCAATCCGAATCGTACAGGGCGGGCGTCCATCGGGCGTCCCTGCATTTCTGTTTGCCGCGGCAATACTTAAGGAAATGCCGCTTCCCTTACAAGGCATCACCTATGCCATTCCTATGCCATTCCTCTTTGATCACACAGGAGGCAGCGACAAAACCTATGGCTGAAAACAACATCGGATTTCAGGATTACCTGAAACAGGAAATCGATAACACCAAAGGAATAAGCGTCCCGGTCAGGGCGGGGTTCCTGCGCCGCATCTTGATCAGGCGGACCGCCTGCAAAAACCTCCATCCCAACCCGGAGGATGAATTCTGTTCGCCGACCATCGGCCCCAACGCGCAGATCATCTCCAAATACTGCAAGGAATTCCGGAGGTTCGGAACCAAACCCTCCATCGAATATACCTGCGAACCGCTGACTGTTGAAAAAATACGCCCCAGCGGATATATGATCCTGAACGGTCATCACCGTTGGGCCGCAGGCATTATGACCCGGCAGCGCTCCCTGCCAATCCAAATCGTCGACCTGCCCATGGAAGAGGATATCCAAAGGATGCTCCAGGCTTCCCGGAACGACCGGCGTGTGACCCTGGACCTGGATGAAGTGGTATTCCGCTCTGAAGGCGAGGGGCCTGTTGAAAAGCTTCCCTTCTTCCTGCGCCTGCGCTACAAGCAGCGTCTCAGGCTCGGCATTCCCGCGCTGTTCCGCTTTCTCAACAACAAAGGCTACGACATATGGGTTTACTCTGCGAAGTACTATTCCTTCAGGCAAATCCAGGCGCTGTTCATGCTGTATGGCACGCGTGTGACCGGCGTCGTCACGGGCACAGCCGGAAAAGGACGCTTGGTTCATGAGCGGCTGAAAGAAAGCGTCTCGGAGCATTATCCCACGACCATCCACATCGACGCCCACGGGATATTGAAGGTGGATAGCCGGAACAGGGATTATGAAGAATATACCCTGAACGAAACCGGCGCGCAGTGGTCCCGGCAGATCATGGATCTGATCGAAGCGCTGGATAAGAATCAATCTGACTGACGACACGTAATTGCGACTATGCTCAAGAAAATCTGGAAATTCATATCCTCGATGCGCTTTGCCATCGTGCTGCTGTTGGTGCTGGCCCTGGCCTGTGCCGCCAGCAGCCTGATCACCCAGAACCAGACCTACGCCTGGTACAGCCAGCGCTATTCCGAGCGCACCGCCGCGCTCATCATGGCCCTGCACCTGGACGACGCCTTCCACAGCCCCTGGTTCATCGCCATCACCGCGTTTTTATGCCTGAACCTGCTGCTGTGCAACCTGCTGCGCCTGCCCCAGCTGATCCGCCGCACGAGGGCTGAGATCCGCCCGGAGAACGCCCTGAAACAATGCGGCAATGTGTCCGCCCAAGGCATCGCCGACCCCGAAACCGTCTTCCGGCGGCTGCACATGCCCAAGCCCACCCCCTGCAAGGCCGGGGATGGCCGCGACGCGCTGTTCGCCGCCCGCCATCCCATGGGGCTGTGGGGCGCGTGGGTATGCCACCTGGGCATATTGCTGCTCATACTGGGCTTTGGCCTGGGGCAGATGACCCAGCAGCAATACACGGTCTACGGCGTACCCGGCCAGATCAAGCGCATCGGCGAAACCGAATGCTTCCTGTCCATCGACGATTTCAGGGTGGAAAAACGGGAAGATGGCTCTGTTGCCCAGTACACCACCGACATCACCGTCCAGAACGTCGCCTCCGCCGGCGCCTCCGGCGGCAGCGCCTCCATCAGCGTCAACCACCCGGCCACACTCTGCGGCATGAAGTTCTACCAGAACGCCACCGGCTGGGCCGCCCAGGTGGACGTGTACAAGGACGGCAAGCCCCTCCAGCAGGAGGTCGTCTGCGCCGGGGACTACCTGAGCGTCAAGGACAAGGAGGGCCTGGTGGTGCTGCTGAACGCTTTCTACCCCGACTACGTGATGACCCCCGGCGTCGGCCCCTCCACCGCCTCCGACCAGCTGAACAACCCGGCCTACCTGTACTCGGTATACTATCAGGGTCAGATCATCGGCATGAACGCGCTGATGGCGGGCGAGGAAGTGACCATCGACGCATACACCGTCACGTTCACGAACCCCCAGAGCTACACGCTGATCCAGGTCAAGGTGGACCGCTTCACCTTCCTGGCGCTGATCGGCGGCCTGGTGACGATGCTGGGCCTGCTGTTGGCGCTGTACGTTCAGCCCGCCCGGGTGTGGGCCATCCGTCAGGACGACGGCCTGTGGACGCTGTACGGCGAAAGCCGCAAGGGCGGCGCGCTGTTCCGGGAGCGATTCGAAAAAGCGGTTGAACAAAGGAGTCAGGATCATGCTTCAGATTGAAAACACATTGTTCACCATCGTCATGCTGGCCTACTTCGCCGCGATGATACTCTACTTCGTGTTCATCGCTGTGAAGAAGGACGCCGTGGCCCGGGTGGCCGTGGGCCTGCAAATCGCGGGCTTCATATTGCACACGGCAGCCCTGGTGTGCCGGGGCATCGGCGCGGGGCGGCTGCCCCTGACCAACCAGTACGAATTCGCCACCTCCTTCGCCTGGGGACTGTGCCTGGTCAGCCTGATCTTCGTGATTCGCTTCAAATTCCCGGTGCTGGGGGCCTTCGCCGCGCCGGTGATCTTCCTGATCATCGGCTACGCCGCGATGCAGAGCAAGGATGTCAAGGAACTGATGCCAGCCCTGCGCAGCAACTGGCTGGGCTTCCACGTGTCCACCGCCATCATCGCCTACGGGGCCTTCGGCGTGTCATTCGTGCTGTCCATCATCTTCCTGCTGCGGGATCGCATGAAGGCCAGCGGCTTCCTGGACCAGCACATCCCGGACAAGGAGAAGCTGGACATGATCAGCTACCGCAGCGTGTCGCTGGGGCTGCTGTTTTTGACCTTCACCATCATCACCGGGGCCATCTGGGCCGAGCGGGCCTGGGGCAGCTACTGGTCCTGGGACCCGAAGGAGACCTGGTCGCTGGTCACCTGGATCATCTACGCCATCTACCTGCACCTGCGCCTGCGCAAGGGCTGGCGGGGCCGCTCCGCCGCGATTTTCGCCGTGGTCGGCTTCATCTGCGTGCTGTTCACCTACCTGGGCGTGAACACCTGGCTGCCGGGGGTACACAGCTACGCGTAGATCATAGATATGGCATTCCATGATAAAACACCATGCCGATTGCTCGACATGGTGTTTTGTCATAGGACCCAGTATTTCCTTAGGTTACCGCGCCGCGGTACCCATCAGCCATCCCTTGATGTCGGAGACGCCCCGGTACTTCTCGAAGCCCTCTCCGGTGCGTACTACCAAAGTGGGGGCCTGCCTGACGCCGTATTTCGCCGTCAGCTCGCGGGCATCCGTGGCGTTCACCGCCGCGTATTTCACGCCTGCTTTGTCCAGCAGCGCCATGGCCGCCTTGCAGTTCGGGCAGGTGGGGGACTTGAACAGTATCGCCTCCGCGCCCTCCAGGGCCTCGTGGAGATCCTCAGCGGACACCTGGCCGATGGGCGAAACCTTCGTCTGCGGCGCAGGTTCGGCCTGCGCGGCTTTCACCCGCCTTCACTTCCTCCGTCTCCGGCTTCATCAGCACCTGGGCGGGCTCGCAGCAGCCCCGCTCCATGGTGGCCTCGATGGCGGCGTCGAAGTTGGTCGCCTTCCGTGGGCCGCTGTGGGTCAGCACGGAATGCCCGATGTCGTACAGCTTCCGGTCCCGGAACTCCTGGGCCTTGCCGTCGTTCCAGTTCTGCACCGGGCGGTAGTAGCCCGTGATGCGGCTGTAGACCTCCGTCTTCTGCCCGCAGATCGGGCAGGCGTACTGTTCGCCGGACAGATACCCGTGGTCCCTGCAGACCGAATAGGTGGGAGACAACGTGTAATAGGGCAGCTTGTAGTTCTCCGCGATCTTCCGCACCAGCGTCGCCGCCGCCCGCCAGTCGGGCAGCTTCTCGCCCAGGAAGGCGTGGAACACCGTGCCGGAGGTGTAAAGCGTCTGCAATTCGTCCTGGATGTCCAGCGCGCTGAACACATCCTCGGTGAAGCCCACCGGCAGGTGGGAGGAGTTCGTGTAGTAGGGCGTACCGTTCATGTTCGCGGTGATGATCCCCGGATACGCCTCCACGTCGTGCTTGGCGAAGCGGTAGGTGGTGCTCTCCGCCGGGGTCGCCTCCAGGTTGAACAGGTCGCCGTACTTCTCCTGGTAGTCGGAAAGGCGCTCCCGCATGTGGTTCAGCACGTCCTGGGCGAACTTCTGGGTCTCGGGGTGGGTCAGGTCCTTCTTCAGCCACTTCGCGTTCAGCCCCACCTCGTTCATGCCGATCAGGCCGATGGTGGAGAAGTGGTTGTTGAAGGTGCCCAGGTAGCGCTTCGTGTAGGGGTACAGCCCCTGGTCCAGCAGCTGGGTGATGACCCGCCGCTTGGTGTTCAGGCTCCGCGCCGCAATGTCCATCAGCGCGTCGAGGCGCTTGTAAAAGTCCTTTTCGTCCTTCGCCAGGTACGCGATGCGGGGCATGTTGATCGTCACCACGCCGATGGAGCCGGTGCTCTCGCCGCTGCCGAAGAACCCGCCGGACTTCTTGCGCAGCTCCCGCAGGTCCAGCCGCAGGCGGCAGCACATGCTGCGCACGTCGCTGGGCTCCATGTCGCTGTTGATGTAGTTGGAGAAGTAGGGCGTGCCGTACTTCGCCGTCATCTCGAACAGCAGCCTGTTGTTTTCGGTCTCCGACCAGTCGAAGTCCCGGGTGATGGAATACGTCGGTATCGGGTACTGGAACCCGCGGCCGTTGGCGTCGCCCTCGATCATGATCTCGATGAACGCCTTGTTCACCATGTCCATTTCCTTTTGGCAGTCGCCGTAGGTGAAGTCCTGCTCCCTGCCGCCCACGATGGCCGGCAGGTTCTTGAGATCATTCGGAACGGTCCAGTCCAGCGTGACGTTGCTGAACGGCGCCTGCGTGCCCCAGCGGCTCGGCGTGTTCACGCCGTAGATGAAGCTCTGCACGCACTGCTTGACTTCCTTCTGCGACAGGTTGTCCACCCGGACGAACGGCGCAAGGTAAGTGTCAAAGCTGGAAAACGCCTGGGCCCCCGCCCACTCGTTCTGCATGATGCCCAGGAAGTTCACCATCTGGTTGCACAGCGTGGACAGGTGGCTGGCGGGCGAGGACGTGATCTTACCCGGCACGCCGCCCAGGCCCTCCTGGATCAGCTGCTTCAGGCTCCAGCCCGCGCAGTAGCCGGTCAGCATCGACAGGTCGTGCAGGTGGATCGCCGCGCTGCGGTGCGCCTCGGCAATCTCCTCGTCGTACACCTCGCTGAGCCAGTAGTTCGCCGTGATCGCGCCCGAATTGGACAGGATCAGGCCCCCCACCGAGTACGAAACCGTCGCGTTCTCCTTGACCCGCCAGGAGTTGATTTGCAGGTAGTTGTCCACCAGGTCCTTGTAGTTCAGCAGCGCCGAGTTGATGTTGCGCACCTTCTCCCTCTGCTTGCGGTACAGTATGTAGGCCTTCGCCACGTCCGCGTAACCCGATTCCGACAGCACCTTTTCCACGCTGTCCTGGATGTCCTCAACGGTGATTTCTCCGTTGTGGATCTTGTCCTCAAAGTCCGATGTCACGTGCAGCGCCAGCAGCTCGATCACGCTGGGATGGTACTGCCGCTGGGTCGCGTCGAACGCCTTTGTGATGGCCCCCGCAATCTTCGATATCGCAAAATCGACGTGCTTGCCGTCACGCTTGACTACTTCGTACATCTAAAAATCCCCC
>ONJE01000302.1 GCA_900318045.1 uncultured Eubacteriales bacterium | reverse complement strand
CTTGCCGCGCTCGGCGCTGTATACCTCGTGCAGGTAGGGCTGGCACACGACGCCGACCTGGGGTACGCGGTCCACCAGCAGGGCGG
The DNA here is from genome assembly GCA_900318045.1 of uncultured Eubacteriales bacterium. Lineage (GTDB taxonomy): Bacteria > Bacillota > Clostridia > Christensenellales > Aristaeellaceae > UBA2862. The sequence continues at coordinate 3,414 of ONJE01000302.1, read as the reverse complement.
CGGAGATCACGCTGCAGTGGTAGTCGTGGATGAAGTTGGTGGTGCCGTCGATGGGGTCCACCACCCAGGTGGGGGCGGCGGTCAGTTTCTGGTTCGTGCGTTCCTCGCCGATGAACTGCGCCTCGGGGCACAGGGCCCTCAGGCGTTCCATCAGCATGTCCTGCAGGCGTTTGTCCACGTCGGTCACGTAATTGGCGTGGCCTTCTTTTTCGGTGACGGAAAAGTTCCGGGCCTTCAGCAGCTCGTTGCCCGCTTCCGCCAGGATGCTGCACAGTGCTTTGCGCATATGGTGTCCTCCTTTACTTGACGGCGCTGTCCACCACGCCCTGTACGAAGTACTTGGACAGGAACAGGTAGATGACGATCAGCGGCAGTATGGCGATGCAGGACGCGGCGGCCGCCGCGTTCAGGTTGGTGTTGCCTTCGGCGAAGAAGGACCTGAGCATCAGCGTGATGGTGCGCAGCTTCGGCTTTTGGAGGACGTACAGCTGGAAGGAGTAGTCGTTCCAGATGTTGATGCCGGTCAGGATGGCGACGCTGGCGGTGACGGGCTTCAGGGAAGGCATGATGATGCGGAAGAAGATGGCGTACTTGGAGCAGCCGTCCAGCAGCGCCGCTTCGTCCAGCGCCACCGGAATGGTATGAATGAAGTTGGTGTACATGAATACCGATGTCGGCAGTCCGTAGGTGATCGACAGGATGATGATGCCCCAGAAGGTATTCAGGCCGTTGATCAGCACCAGCTCGCGGTACAGGGGCACCAGAACGCTCAGCGGCGGCACCATCATGACGCCCAGCAGCAGCAGGGACAGGGTCTTGCTGAACTTGGTGCCGTACCGCGCCAGGGGATAGCCGGACATGGCGCCGATCACGATGATCAGGGCCGTCGAGATCAGCATGATGATGGCCGTGTTCAGGATGGAGTGCATCAGGTCGCCGCCCTTGAGCGCCAGGGTGAAGTTGTCCAGCGTGGGCGCGGCGGGCGGTAGCCAGCGGCTGGTAAAGTCGCGGCGGGTCTTCAGGGACGTGATGAGCAGGACGTAGAAGGGGGAGATGTGGATGGCGATGATCAGCAGGGCCAGCAGGTTCTTGATGACCGCCTTGCGCATGTTCCGTTTCTTCATTGCGCAGCCGCCTCCTTCCTGGCCAGGTACCAGCGGATGATGATGCTGACCGCCATGATGAACACGAAGGTGACCACGCCCACGGCAGACGCGTAGCCCGCGTCCTGATAGGAGAAGTACAGCGTGTTGATCAAGCTGGAGAGGGAGTGCGTGCTGTAGCCGGGTCCGCCGCCCGTGGTGGAGATGACCAGGCCGAACATCTTCAGGCCGCCGATCAGGTTGAGCAGCGTGCTGGTGGTGATGGCGGGGATCAGCTGCGGCATCGTGATGTTCCAGAACTGCTGCCAGCCGTTGGCGCCGTCCACCGAGGCCGCCTCATAATACATATCCGGGATGCTGTTCAGGCCGGCGATGTAGATGATCATGGCCTTGCCGCAGAAGTTCAGGGTGTTGATGATCATGATGATGAGTACGGCGCGGTCGCCGACGCCCATCCAGTCCAGCTTGGTGCCGCCGAGCAGCATGACGATGTCGTTCAGCGCGCCGCGGTTGTACTGCACCATGAAGTACCAGACGTAGCCGACCAGCAGCTGCGCGATCATGGCGGGCAGGTATACGATGGTGCGCGTCAGGCCGCGCAGCGCGAAGCCCCGCTGCAGCAGCAGCGCGTACAGCACTCCCAGTATCGTCTGGAAGAGCGTGCTGCCGAAGCCGTAGATCACGGTATTCCGGAAGGCCCGCAGGAACATGGGATCGGTGAAAAGCTTCGAGTAATTGGCGAAGCCAATATAGTTCGAGTTCTGGGAGTAGCCGTTCCAGTCGGTCAGGGAGATCTGGACACCCATCACCAGCGGGATCGCCACGAATATGATCATCAGGATCACCGCAGGGGCGGTCATCACCAGGACGACCTGGTTGTCGGTGGCGACTCCGGCTTTCTTCTTAAACAATTCACATCACCTGCTTCGCTTGGTGAACCGCCGCCCCTTCCGGCGCGGGAGTTCCCGTGTTATTGAATGAAACGGCCCGCCTGTCTGCAGAGACAGGCGGTACCGTATGTTGCATGCTGTCAGGATAACAGCCTGGGAATATTACTGCTGGGAGCGCAGCTTGTCGTAGTTGGCCTTCATGGTCTCGCCGGCCTTTTCGATGGTGGTCTCGCCGCCGATCAGGCCGCTGCCGGTGTCGCGCATGATGGCCCACATGCCGCTGGGCAGGTATACGCGGTCAAACCAGGGCTGCACCTTGGTGTTGGCCCAGGCTTCGAACCACGGGGTCAGGTTGCCGCTGTCCACTTCCACGCCCTGCAGGCCGGGAGCCTCGCCGCAGACCTCGGAGATCAGCTTGATGTTTTCCGGACGGGCCATATAGGCCAGGAAGGCCTTGGCCGCTTCGATGTTCTTGCTGTCCTTCCAGATGCCGAAGGCCTGGCTCTCGCCGCCGACCAGGTAGGGCTCGTCGCTGGCGTCCTTGGCGGGCATGGGGATGAAGCCCAGGTCGGCTTCGGGATCGATGTCCCACGCCTCGATCAGCACGCTGCTGCGCTGGAAGATGAACAGGGATTCCTTGGCGACCAGCGTCTCGCTCATGTTCGCGGTATCGGCGGTGGCGCAGTCCACGTTCATGTAGCCGTTGTCCTTCAGCTGCATCAGGAACTCGTTGACGGCGGCCCACTTGTTCCAGTCAAAGCTGCCGTTCTGCAGGCTCGCGCCGATCTCGGCGGCGTCCGCGCTGTTCAGCAGGAAGGAGGGCGCCATCAGGTTCAGGATGTAGGCGGGGCTGCGGGTGTCCTTGCCGGCGCAGTACACGCCGATATAGCCCTTTTCCTTGGCCACCTGGCAGCAGTGCAGGAATTCTTCCACCGTCTTGGGGATCTCCAGGCCCAGCTCCTTGAGCAGCTCGTTCTGCACCAGCACGCCGGTCATGGCGTTGGTGTTGGGCAGCACGTAGATCTTGCCGTCGGTGTCCATGATGGAGCCGAACAGGCCGGGCACGATGTCCTTCGCCCAGGGCTCATCGTTCAGGGGAAGCAGGTACTCTTTGTAGCGCATGATGGACCAGCCGTGGGTCATGAACACGTCGGGCAGCTGCTTGCCGCTCATGTTGACCTTCATGACGTCTTCGTAGTTGTCGGTGAAGGTCTGGTTTTCGACCTTGACGCCGGGGTTCTCGGCTTTGAACCCTTCGATGATGGACTCGAAGGCTTCGCCCTGCACGCCGGTGTAGCGGCTGGCGATGGTCAGTTCGCCGGACAGGCCGTCGGCGAAGGCAGCGGTGGCGCTGAGCGCCAGGGCCAGCATCAGAAGCAGACAAAGCAATTTTTTCATAACGGGATTCCTCCTTCGATTTT
>ONJE01000300.1 GCA_900318045.1 uncultured Eubacteriales bacterium | reverse complement strand
ATACCACATCCATTAAAATGGGAGTAGAGCCTTTTCTCGTCAGATGCGCCTACAAATTACGCAAGCTTAATGGCGGTAAGTCAAGGAATTTGCAGGATGCATACGGCAAAAAAGGCACCGCCAGATGTGCCGCCGTATTGTGCGGCGTTTCCTTAGCTTCTATTCATCCACGGTAATCGTACCCCGCAGCATCCCCATCCAACAGGTGTATGGGATGAGGCCGGGTTCGTCCACGGTAAATTCCACGATATTGTCCCCCTCCGACAGAGGCACGCGCAGGTTGAGCGCGGGTATGACCATCTCGTTGTTGCAGCCTGTGATCTTCTCCGCCTCCGCGTGAATGTTCCAGCGCACCGGAATCCCTGCCTTCACGGTAATGTCCGGGTAGCCGCGCCAGTCCAGCTCGGATTCGACAACTTGGATATTTGCGTTGGTCACGGTGGCGTCAGATGACGTGCTTCCGGGAAACCTCAGTTGTATCCCGGCCAGGTGCAATCCATTGGAGAGCATCGCCATGCCCATCATCAATACCAACGCGCCGGAGGCGACACGCATGGGCCTAGCGAATTGCTTGTTCAGTTTTCCGCTGACCAGACCGAAGCTCAGCATCAGTGGAACGGTACCCAGGCAGAAGCAAAGCATGGAAAGCGCGCCCATCAGCCAGCTGCCTGTGGACAGCGCGTAGAGCTGCATGGCCTGCAGGGGGCCACAGGGCATCAGGCCGTTCAGCAGGCCGATGTACAGGGAAGAGCGGTTGCCCTTGCCAATCAACCTTGACCTCAGTCCCACAGGCAGCGTGGGCACGACACCCCACAGGCTGCCGATGTCCAGAAGATTCAGCGCCATGAGCACCATGAAGATCGCCGCGACCAGTTGGATCGTCGCCTGGGCGGCATTGCTCAGTTTAAAAACAGAACCGATGGCACCGACGATGCCGCCCACAATGGTGTATGAAACCAGCCGCCCCAGATTGTACTGGATATTGGATGCGCTGACCCGTCTGCCCGCCTGGGCAGAGACGGCGCTCTGGGCCAGGTTGATGCCGCCGCACATGGCGACGCAGTGCAGCGAGGTCAGCAGTCCCACCACAAACAGCGCGCCGAGACCCATGCTGGCTTTGGCGGTGGGAAAACGGCTCAGAAGGCCTGATACCGGCGACAGTGATACCAGAGCAAACAGCGCCGCCAGCACAGCCAGGACCGCCAGCAGGGAAACCAGCCGCTTCCAAACTGATATTGCTTCTCTTTGCCCTGCAAGGGTATAGCCTGCCTCGGCAATGATATTTCTGAGGGCGGCTTCCGGCAGCACCTTATCATCCCACAGGGCGCTTAAAGTCCCCGCGCGATAATTCGCCCGGGGATTCTCTATACCCTTCATATTGCGCACCGCCCGCAGAATCGCCGCTTCGCAATGCGAACAGTGCATACCCAAAACGCGCCAGGTTGTTTCCTTCATATCAGTCAAACTTCTTCCAGTTGGCAAAGCGCTCCACATTGGCCTTGAGCACGGCTCCAGATACAGTCACTGTGTCGCCGTCCACCGTAAAATCCTTGATCGTCACGGGATTACAGCCCTGTGCCGCTTCTGTGCCTACCACATCCAAGGGGAAGATCTGCCCGCAATTCTGGCATTGCAGGGTTCCGTCGCCCAGGTCCTCAAACCAGGCATAGGGCGAGCCGCCGCAGGACTGGCAGGTGTTGAAGGCAAGCCGGACGTTTCCGGTATCGTCCTTGCGGGCAATCAGCTGCATGGCCGTGCCGTCTTGTTCTACGTCGATGAAGCTGGGTTCGCCGGTAAGCATCTTGGCATCGATGGTTATGCCTGTCGCAGCCGGGTTTTGTTCCATGGCAGCGTCCGATTTCGCAGCGCACGCCGTCAGCAGCAGGGCTATCAGGAGCAAAAACAGTGGCAGACCATTGTTGCGAAGCATGATATTCACGCTCCCTTCCGAGGATACGCAGAAACAATAACATAGCAGTATAGTAGGAATATTATAAAAGCATGAACGCCCTGTGAACAAATACAGGATTGAAGTTTTACATATAGACTATATAACTGATGGGTAATATATGATATAATATCACAGATTTTGGCGCATGAGGGGACAAAGTGAAGTGATCTACCTGGATTATACCTCCAACATGCCCGTGGAGCCGCAAGTATTGAAGGCGTTGTGTGAAGCGGAGAGACGGTTGTGCGGCTTTTCCTTAACAGCCCGAGGGAAACAAGTATAACATGGTAATAAATATGTTATTCGGAGGTGCCGTTTATGAATGTACAGAGCGCCGTGATCAAAGCCGTCTGTATCAGTGAGAAGAAGGGGCAGCAAAAGCACCCGATCGAGAGTATACATCTCCGGCCAAAACATGGGATCGACGGGGATGCCCACGCTGGTAACTGGCATCGGCAGGTCAGCCTGCTTGGTCAGGAGAGTGTGGATCGCCTGCAGGAGAAAATCAGTACCGCTCTTTTCCCAGGCGCTTTTGCCGAAAACATCCTGTGCGAAGGGATCGAGCTTTACAAGCTTCCGGTTGGGACAAAACTGCGCGTCGGCACTGCACTGTGCGAGGTGACGCAGATCGGCAAGGAGTGTCATGCAGATTGTGCGATACGCCAACAGGCAGGAGACTGTGTCATGCCGCGGGAGGGTATCTTTGCAGTTGTGCTTGATGAGGGTGAGGCCAAGGCCGGGGATCTGGTCAATGTCGAAGTATGAAGTAATCTGACAAGAGGGATCGATACTTTTCACAAGAAGAATATAGAAAAATCGTTTTATAGAAAATCAGACTTTGTGAGGAGACATTTGCCTGTGATTTACCTGGACTATACCGCCAACACGCCCGTGGAGCCGCAGGTATTGGAGGCGTTTTGTGAAGCGGAGAGACGTTTCGTCGGTAATGCCAACGCCCGACATGGCATGGGTCAGGAAACCGCCAAAGCCATAGCTCGGGCAACGACGGTCTGCGCTGAACTGCTGAACGTTCGACCTGAGGAAGTGATCTTCAATTCCGGGGCCAGCGAGGGCAACAATACGGCGATCATGGGCATTGCCCATGCCAGTCGCCATGTGGGCCGGCACATCATCACCACGCCGCTGGAGCACGCCTCCGTCAGCGGCTGTCTGACGGCGCTCCAGGAGCGGGGCTGGGAGATCGACGTGCTGGACGTGAACCGGGACGGGATCATCGACCTGCGCCAGCTGGGCGACCTGATTCGCAGGGACACGGTGCTGGTGACGCTCTGCGCGGTGGACAGCGAGCTGGGCGTCGTCCAGCCTGTGGAGGAGGCGTCAGCCATCGTGAGAGCACATTCAAGCTGTCGTCTCCATGTGGACGCCACGCAGATCATCGGCAGGCTGCCGTTCGACTTCTCTCTCGCCGATACCGTCAGCCTGTCCGCCCACAAATTCGGCGGGTTGAACGGCAGCGGGCTCTTGTGGAAGCGCGGCGATGTGGAGATGGAACCGCTGATCCACGGTGGGACCAGCACGACGCTTTATCGCAGCGGCACGCCCGCC
>ONJE01000174.1 GCA_900318045.1 uncultured Eubacteriales bacterium | reverse complement strand
CTGCAAATTTCGCAGGCTTACTGGCGGTAAGTCAAGGAATTTGCAGGCTGCGGATGACTGAAAGTCATCCGTCAGGCTGCCGCCCATATTGTGCGGTATTTCCTTAAGCATCCGGACGGGAGGGAAAATGTGAATACCGCTAAGCGTACAGACAGGATCATCATCGCCGTGATTGCGCTGCTGATCGTCGCCATTGTGGCCAGGCCCATACTGGGCGGCGGGAAGCAGACGGCAACGCCAGCCGTTGAAACGCCCGCGCAGGTTACCTACGCGGACTACAACGGCAAGAAGATCGGCATACTGACGGGCACGAACATGGAGGCGGAGACCTTCAAATACTTCCCGGACAGCGAATACCTGTATTTTGACGGCTATCCGAACATGAACGCGGCACTGGAGAGCCGGGTCATTGACGCCTACCTGGCTGATGAGCCGGCGATGAGGAGCATGCACGCCCAGCAGCCCCAGATCGATTACATCAAGCAGAGGCTGACCCATAACAAGTATTCCTTCGCGTTTCGGAAAAACGACCCTGCGGAGAAAAAGCTGAGGGATCAGTTCAATGAATTCCTTCGGGGGCTGAAAGCCGATGGCACCTACGACGAGATCGATTCCATTTGGTTCGGCACGGACGAGAACAAAAAGGTGGTGGACATGTCCGGCCTGACCGGCGAAAACGGCACCATCCACGTTGTAACCACCGCTACCGACGAGCCCTTTTCCTACGTCAAGGACGGTAAGAACGTGGGCTACGACATCGACGTGGCCGTGCGCTTCTGCCGTGCCTGCGGCTACGACATCGAGATTGGCGACGTGAATTTCCAGGCGCGCATCGCCGCCCTGGAATCCGGACAGTACGAGTTTACCACAACCATGAACGTCACCCCGGAGCGGGAGGAAGTCGTGCTCTTCTCCGACCCGGTCAGCGAGGGCGGCATCGTGGTGGCCGTGCGCGCGGAGGACCTGGCTGGAACCGGGAGCGACCAGCCGCGGCCGGCGGACTTCAACGGAGAGCGGGCCGGGGTCATCACCGGCTCCTTCCACGATTCCGTGGTGGCGGCGGAGCTGCCGAAATCCGAAATCTTCAACTTCAACAACTACACCGACCTGACCGAAGCGCTGAAGGCAGACAAGATCGACTACTTCCTGGCCAGCGCCGAGGTGGCCGCCCACCTGACGGAGGCGGATTCTCAGCTGACGGCCCTGGAGTCGCCGGTGCGGGTGCTGGACATCGGGGCCATGTTCGCCAGGAGCCGGAAGGGCGAGGCGCTGAAGCGCCAGATGGATGAATTCATTGAAAAGCTGAAGGCCGAGGGCACGCTGGACGAGATATACGCCTTCTGGAGCAAGCCGGAATCGGCCTCCGAGCAGGTGGATCAGTCCGGCCTGATCAGCGAAAACGGCACGCTGCGCTTCGCCACCAGCGGCACCAAGGTGCCCATTTCCTTTGTGGTGGATGGGCAGATCGCCGGCACGGACCCGGATATCGCGGTGCGCTTCTGCCGGGAGTACGGCTATAATATCGAGGTCTCCACCGTGGACACCGCGGGTATCATCCCCGGCATCGTCAATGACCTGTACGACTTCTCCCTCTCCGACATGGTGGTCACCGATGAGCGCAAGGAGAGCGTGCTGTTCTCCGAGCCTTATCACGACACAAAGCTGCTCATGGTCGTGCGAGCCTCGGACGTCGCCGCGGCGGCCCCGGCTGCCGATGAAAAGCCGGGCTTTTTCCAGAACCTGGCCCGGAGCTTTGAACGCAACTTCATCCGGGAGAACCGCTGGCGGCTGATCCTCAGCGGTATCGGCGTCACCTGCCTCATCACGGCGCTGGCCACCCTTTTCGGCACGATACTCGCCTTCGCGGTGTGCATGTTCAGGCGCACGGGCAGCAAGCTGGCCAACAGGATATCCGACTGGTATGTAAAGCTGTTGCAGGGTACGCCCACGGTGGTGCTGTTGATGATACTGTACTATGTCGTCTTTGGCCGTTTGGGCGTTCGGGCCGTGTGGGTGGCGGTCATTGCTTTCGCGCTGAACCTGGGGGCCTATGGCTCTGAGATCATGCGCTCGGGCATCGACAGCATCGACGACGGCCAGCGGGAGGCCGCGCTGGCCCTGGGCTACACCGAGCGGCAGGCGTTCTTCGATTTCATCTTTCCCCAGGCGTCGGTGTACATACTGCCCGTCTACCGGGGCGAACTGGTGAACCTGCTGAAGAGCACCTCCGTGGTGGGCTACATCGCCATACAGGACCTGACCAAGGTCAGCGACATCATTCGCAGCCGCACCTACGAGGCATTTTTCCCACTGATCGCCACGGCGCTGATCTACTTCCTGCTGGCATGGGTCATTTCGCTGCTGGTAAAGGCAATGCTGCACAGGATCGACCCGAGGGCGAGGAAGGGGGCGAAGGCAAAGTGAGTCTGATTCGCATTGAGCACTTGCGCAAGACCTATCCCAATGTCACTCCGCTGGAGGACGTGTGCGCCGAAATCAACACCGGTGATGTGATCGCCGTCATCGGCCCGTCGGGCACGGGAAAGTCCACGCTGCTGCGGTGCCTGAACCGACTGGAGGAGCCCACATCCGGCACGGTGACGCTGGACGGCGAGGTTATCACGGCTCCGGGGTGCGACATCACCGGCGTGCGGCGAAGGATGGGCATGGTGTTCCAGTCCTTCAACCTTTTCAACAACCTGAACGTGCTGGACAACGTGATTGCCGCCCCGGTGAAGCTGCTGAAGATGCCCAGGGCACAGGCGGTGGAGATGGGTATGGCGCTGCTCGAGCGCGTGGGCATGGCGGATAAGGCCGACGTCTTCCCGGAGGCCCTTTCCGGTGGGCAGAAGCAGCGGGTGGCCATCGCCCGTGCCATTGCCATGAAGCCGCAGATCCTGATGTTCGACGAGCCCACCTCGGCCCTGGACCCGACCATGGTGGGGGAGGTGCTCGCGGTCATCCGGTCGCTGGCCCAGGAGGGCATGACGATGCTGATCGTCACCCACCAGATGAAGTTCGCCCGGGAGACTGCAAACCGCGTATTCTACATGGATGAGGGCGGCATCTACGAGGAGGGCACGCCCCGGCAGATCTTCGATCATCCCCTGAGGGACAAGACGCGCCGGTTCATCCGCGGGCTGAAGACGCTGGAGCTGGTCGTCGATGCCGACGTCGATTGGCAGGGTACGCTGCAAAAGCTGACGCGCTTCGGCAGCGAGGCCATGCTGGATCGCGCCGACATGCACAACGTCGAGCTGGTGCTTGAGGAACTGGCGCTCCAGTGCCTGCTGCCCAAGCTGCGGGAACAATCCCGCAGCGAAGGCATCCGGGCCAGGATCGAACATTCCGATGCCGATGGCGGCACCAGCGTGAACCTCTCCTGGGGCGGGGCACGATATGACCCACTGGCCGGGGGCGACGCGCTGTCCGTCGCCCTGGTAAAGAAGCTGGCCGACGGGGTCGATTACCACCATGACGGTGAAAATCACGTCGTCGTGACCTTCGGACCTTCCCACGGCGAATAACCCAGGGATGAATGACATTTGGTTACCATTCCCCCTTCAAGCCGTTTGGCTCGCCGGTATGGTGGTTCTCGCGCAGGGGCGAATGGTAACGACATTTGATATATTAAATCTGTATTACGTGTCTTTGGGATTGACACTGAATGACCGTTGTATGCTATAATATCGTATACCTTTGGAAACATTTGGAGTACAGGAAGCGGAGTGTTATGAAGAAGAGCAAGGTTTATCTGATCATACAGACTGTGGTCTGTATCGCACTGGTGGCGCTGATGTCCGTGTCCGCGGTTTCGATCTACCGCGAGGGCGTGGCGCGCAAGGCGCAGAATCCCCTGGAGAGCATCTATACGCCCGAAATCGTGGCCCAGCGGTTCGCGCCCATTGCGCCGCTGTTCATCGCCGCGCTGGTCCTGCTGGTGGTGGGGCTGGCGATGGGCCTGAAAGACGAGGAGGCCGAAAAGCCGGTGAAGGACGCCGAGCTGGCCCGGGACCTCGTGGCAAACCGCGTCGTCCAGCCCTCCGAGGCCATGCTTCGGGAGCGGGCGACACAGAAGCGCCTGACATGGATCGGCTGGGGCGTGTTCGCGCTGTGCATGGTGCCCATCGCCATCTACATGACGAAACCGGAACACTTTCCGCAGGAGCTCGAGGACATGTTTTACGCGCTGATACGGGTCTTCCTGCCCTGCGCCGCGGTGGGACTGAGCGCGCTGACGGTGACGGCGGCGCTGCGTGAAAAGAGCGTTATGCGGGAAACGGAAGCCGCCAAGACCCGCCTGCAGGAGGAGAAGGCGGCGGGCGTGACGGGCGCGCCCGCGCCCGTCGTCCAGGCGAAGGGGCGAGCAGGCGTTCAGGCTGTGGCCATCGTCGTGGCCGTGGCGCTGATCATTGCGGGCATCTTCAACGGGAGCGCCCGGGACGTGCTCATCAAAGCGATTACGATATGTACGGAGTGTGTTGGCCTTGGATAATACGAATAACATTCAGCAGCAAAAGAACAGCTGGTGGCAGGCCCATAAGCCGACGACCCGCAGGCTGGTCCAGCTTTATTCCGCCCTGCTGCACAATGCATATGTGAAGGGCTTCATTACGGGTGAGATCTACAAGGGCAACGGGAAGTTCCTCTGCGCGCCCGGCTTCAACTGCTATTCCTGTCCCGCCGCGGCAGGGGCGTGTCCCCTCGGCTCCATCCAGAACGCGCTGGCCTCCGCGGACCATCGCGCGGGCTGGTATGTGCTGGGCATCATCATGCTGTACGGCGTGATCCTGGGCCGAACCATCTGCGGCTGGGTGTGTCCGCTGGGGCTGATCCAGGAGCTGCTCAACAAGATTCCCACGCCGAAGATCAGGAAGAGCTATGTCACCCGGGTGCTGTCCTGGTTGAAATACCTTTTGCTGGCGGTGTTCGCGGTGGCCATACCGCTGTGGTATTCCCTGCGCCACGGAATCCCGCTGCCGGGCTTCTGCAAATACATATGCCCGGCTGGCACCTTTGAGGGGGCCATGGGGCTGCTGTCCAACCCGGCGAATTCCTCTTATTTCAGTATGCTCGGGATACTGTTCACCCGCAAGTTTGTCATCATGCTGGTGATCGGCCTTGCGTGCATCTTTTGCTATCGCGCCTTCTGTCGGTTCATCTGTCCGCTGGGCGCGATCTACGGCCTGTTCAACAGGTTCAACATCGTTGGCGTGAAGGTGGACGAGAACCGCTGCAACCATTGCGGCGCCTGCGTGCGGGGCTGTGGTATGGACGTGCGCCACGTAGGCGACCACGAGTGCATCAACTGCGGCAAGTGCATGACATCCTGCAATCAGGGCGCGATTTCGATCAAGGCCGGAAAGATCACGCTGAAGGCTCCCGAGAAGGGCTGCGCGGGCGACGGCCCTGATGCGCCTGAGAAGCGCAGGAAGCTGAGCCGCACCCTCTGGACCGTGGCGCTCGTCGCGCTGTGCGCGGTGCTGCTGTGGGTCAATGTGCTGGAGCCCGCCACCCGCAAGAGCGCGTCGGCTTCGAATGCCAAACCGGCGACTACCGCAGAGCCTGCGGCGACTGCCGCGCCCGCCGGGACCCAAGCCCCAGCGGCAACCCAGGCGCCCGCTGAGGCCGTGACTGCCGAGGCTACCGAGGCTCCTGCGGAAGCGGCGGCCCCCGTGGCGGCAAGCTATACCAGCGATGCGCCGGAGGGCCACGAGGTAGGCCAGCAGCTTCCGGACTTCACGGTGACCTGCCTGGACGGCAGCACGTTCCATCTGGCGGAGCAGCGGGGAAAGATCACATTCATCAACTTCTGGGCG
>ONJE01000299.1 GCA_900318045.1 uncultured Eubacteriales bacterium | reverse complement strand
TATCCTCCGGCCGATGCCGCATGATTCGTTTAAGGGCACCTCTAAAAACTATCGCGCCGTCCGGCGAGATGAATTTTAGTCAGATTTGACTTGCAAAAGGCGCAGGCTGCCTGGCGGGCAGTCAAGGTTTTTGCAAGGCGAAGATGGCTGAAATTCAGCCGCCCGACGGTGATGAGCGTTTTTAGAGGTGCCCTTAAGAACGGATTCCGGGCGGTTGTTCTTTGCATAGGCAATTATGTTCGTATCGAGCATATATTTCATAAGCCTGCTCTCTCCTGCACGGGCAGAACCTCGACCCCGTTATTCAGGAAATCCTCTGAGAACATGCCGAGCCCTTGAAGCATGGACGACCACGGGTCGTCCTTCGGCACCAAAATCACGGTCTTCCCAATGCGATTGACAAGCACCTCGTCCTGATTAAATCGGCATCCTCTGGGAAGCCGCACGGTCTGACTGCCGCCATTGTTAAACACCTTTGCAATTTCCATGGGCTTCATCTCCCTTCGCCAAAAGTATATACAAGAGTATATACTTTATCAAGAGTGTAAGCGGACGAGAGGGAAAAGATACCCAAAGTCAAGTTACCATTCACCCTTCAAGCCGTTTGGCTCGTATCCGTACCGGCGAGCACTGCTCGCCGGTACGGTGATTCTCGCGCAAGGGTGAATGGTAACAAAGTCAGGTCTATTTGTGCTTTCCAGAACTCCCTTTCCGCGTCTCCGTGCCTCTCCATCGAACACCATATGGCAAAAGCATGAAATCTGTCCTGCCCGCCACGGCCACCCTTGACAAGAACATATGTTCGGTGTTATAATCGACATATCGAAACACCCTACGAAAGCATGAGAACGGCGCGGCGCACTCAAACCGCGCGCCCTGGCTTTCGCAGGGTGTTTTGTCGTCGGGGGAGGTGGTGGCATGGAGGCGGAACCGGAGGCGCGGACCTACATCTGCATCGACCTGAAGAGCTATTACGCCTCGGTGGAGTGCGTGGCCCGGGGGCTGGACCCGCTGGCGGCGCGGCTGCTGGTGGCGGACGAGACGCGCTCGGACAACACCATCGTGCTGGCGGTTTCCCCGGCGCTGAAGGCCCTCGGCGTGCGCAGCCGCCCGCGGCTGTTCGAGGCGAAGCAGGCCATCCGGCTGGCGGAGGCCCGCCTGCACCGGAAGATCGACTTCATCATCGCGCCGCCCCGGATGGCCGAATACGAGCGTATCTCCGCCGCCATCTACGCCATCTACCTGAAATACGTGGCAATGGAGGACATCCACGTCTACAGCATCGACGAGGTATTCATGGACGTGACGGCCTACCTGGGCCTGTACCGCGCCGAGGCCGCCCGCGCCGGGATAGCCCCGGCCCGCTTCATGGTCCTGACCATCATACGGGACGTGCTGAAGGCCACGGGCATCACCGCCACGGCGGGCATCGGGCCGAACCTGTACCTGGCGAAGGTGGGCATGGACATCGTGGCGAAGAAGGTCCCCGCCGACCGGGACGGCGTGCGCATCGCCGAACTGGACGAGGCGCAGTACAAGCGCCTGCTGTGGCCCGTGAAGCCGTTGACCGCCTTCTGGCAGATGGGCGAGGGCAAGACCCGGCGGCTGGCGAAGTACGGCATACTGACCATGGGCGACATCGCCCGGACCTCGCTGGTGGCGGAGGAATTCCTGTACCAGCTGTTCGGCGTGGACGCGGAGCTCCTGATCGACCACGCCTGGGGTCTGGAACCCTGCACCATGGCCGACATCAAGGCCTACAAGCCCAAGGCCCACTCGCTGTCCGTGGGCCAGGTGCTCCCCCGCCCCTACGCCTTCGCCGAAGCCCGGCTGGTGTTCGCCGAAATGGCGGAGCAGCTGGCCATGGAGCTGGTGGCGAAGGGGCTGGCCACCGGCTGCCTGTCCTTTTGGGTGGCCTTCGACCCCATCTCGCTGGAAAAGTGCCGCTACGACGGGCCGCTGTCCGTGGACTACTACGGGCGGCTGCACCCGAAGCACACCGGCGGCGCGGTGCGGCTGCGCACCCGCACCGCCAGCGCCCGGATGCTGCGGGAAGCGCTGCTGGCCGCCTTCGACGGGCGGGTGGACCGCCGGCTGTACGTCCGGCGGCTGGGCGTGTGCGCCGCCGACACCCACAACGACTGCCTCCAGCTGGACATGTTCACCGACTACGCCGCCCTCCAAAGCGAGGAGAAGATCCAGCGGGTCGTGTTGGACATCCGCCGCAAGTACGGCGGCAATGCCATACTGAAGGGCATGAACTACCTGGACGGCGCCACCGCCCGGGAGCGAAACACCCAAATCGGCGGGCATCGGGCGTAGGGGGAAACTTCTGATTTGTCGCGGAGCGACAAATCAGAAGTTGGGTGGCCAGTGGTTAGTGCAGAATGAAATCCTTCGGATTTCTTTGATTCTATGGATTGAGAAGCGTTGAAATCTCCGCCGTTCTCTTTGAATCAAACAAATCCCGAAGGGATTTGCACCACCACTGGCCACTAACCACCAATCACTCAATTCTGATTTACCGCCCATCTCCGATACAACGGGGGGTTATTCATGGAATTCACCTACACCGACATCATCAATTTGCACCGTCCGGCCCACGACGGCGACGTGTTCGAACGCCGCCACCCGAAGATGGCCCGGCTGAACCGGGCGAAGATCTTCGCACCCTTCGCGGCGCTGTCGGGCTTCGACGACGCCGTCAAATCGAAGCAGGTGCCCTATGTGCCCCGGCGGATCAAAGACGCGGAGGAAACGCGGGCGCTGAACCGGGCGCTGGAGGCGCTGTACCGCGCCACCCGCACCGGCGCGCTGGCGCGGCAAAACCGGGTGCTGGCTCGGGTGGAATACTTCGAGGTCTGCGCCGACCCCAACCACGAGGCCTTCGGGCGGGACGGGCTGTACCGCGCCGTCACGGATATCGTATGGAAGGTGGACCCCGTTGGGCAGGCGTTGGTCATCGGCGAGGCGACCATCCCCTTTTCCGACATCGACCGGATCACCCTGCAACCGGCCCCGTAGCGGCGGCGCCGCCACAGGCATCGCGATTTCATCGAACAATGACATCGAAAGCATTATTGCGAAATGATTAAAACTTTTTTTCATTTACCGCCAACATTGGACTTCACCGCCCGTTAGGCGTATAATGGCACTGTTGCCAATGAACAGCGAGGAGGAAACCGCCATGAACGAGCACGAAACCATCGCAGCCCTGGAGCAGACCACCGACCGTGAGGAACCCGAAATCGCCAACATGGACCCCGTGGACTACATGACGCTGCTGATGGAGTGCAGGATCATACAGGCATCCTAATACTAGTATAACCATAAATCGGGAACGCAACAACAAGGTCCTTCGCTTCGCTCAGGATGACAACGGCGCGCAAACGCGTCATCCTGAGCGAAGCGAAGGACCTTGTTTTCATACTAATCTCAACCTAAACCTATACAATCATGCGGCATCTTTTCCGCCATACCGGCGTTGAAGTCCCTTGACTTGCCGCCAGCAAGCCTGCGGG